>JBHHUI010000064.1:0-9122 GCA_046753805.1 Anaerolineales bacterium | reverse complement strand
AGTCGCGGCGCCTGGACGCGGTCCGCTTCATCTGCTGACTTTTTTCAGTGGAGTCAGATATTGAATCTTTGCCGCGCTGTCCGCAGTTGTCCGAGCGAGAGCGACTCAGAAAGCGCCGATTTCGCTTACATTCCGTAAATATCGTGTCGCCGGTCGGCGAAAACCGGGATTTTGTTGCGCACATGGGCTACCATGCCCAGATCGATTTCCGCCGTCAAGAGTTCAGGCCCGGCGCCGCCTTCCACCAGAATGTTGCCCCAGGGGTCCACGAGCGCCGACCGACCGCCGAACGTTTCACCTTGTGACGCGCCGACACGGTTGACCGCCGCCACAAACATCTGGTTCTCGATTGCACGCGCGCGGACGAGTGTGCGCCAGTGTGCGACCCGCACCTCGGGCCACTCGGCCGGGAGCAGCGCAAGCTCGGCTCCGCCGAGCGCGTACAGCCGAAACAACTCGGCAAAACGCAGGTCGTAGCAAATCGCCAGACCGGTCTGCCCCCACGGGGTCTCAATCAGCGCCGTTTCATCTCCCGCCGCGAGCCACTGGTCCTCCTGCATCAATCGGAATAGATGCAACTTGCGATATACACCCAGTAGCCCGCCGTTCGGCCCGTACAACACAAACGTGTTGTAGAACTTTCCCTCGTGGCGCTCCAGCACCGAGCCGCCGACCGCCAACCGAAATTCAGCAGCGAGGTCAGAGATGTCGGCGAATATGCCCGCGCCAAGCGGCGTGGCCAGTTCGTCCAGATGTTCCCAGTCGCAACCGGTGCTCCACAATTCGGGGAACAATACCAGCCCCGAACCGCGACTCGCAGCCTCCGCCGTCCAGGCGCGGACCTGCCCGAAGTTGGCTGCCACATCGCCAAGACTGATATCCATTTGCCCGAGTGAGACTGTCAAGTTGCGCATGGGGACCTCAGCGCTTGATTTGTAGAATGCAATGCGGACTTAACGGGGCCGCACTCCCGCCCGCACAGTATAATCCCGCCGTGATGCGTACGCGAAGTCGCTTTCCCACGCTCATTGCCGTTGCCTTCGGCGCGGTGGGAATAGGATTCGGAGCTATTTTCCTGCTCAACGCGCCCCGGGTGGTGGCGGTCAGCCCGGCGGCGGATGCCCTCCGGGTTTCCTCGCTGGCGCCAGTGGAGATCGTGTTCAGCCGTCCGATGAATGAGGACGCGACCGCGGCCTCCTTTCATATTGAGCCTCCCCAGCCGGGGCAGATCAACTGGCCCAGTCCGACGACGCTGCGTTTCGTGCCGCAGGCGGAATGGCCGCAGGGCGTTTCAGTCCGTGCAACGCTCTCTTCGCAAGCCCGCAGCGCGCGCGGCCTGCCCGTGCTCGGCGGCGCCGATTGGGAATTTACGGCGGCGGTGGCGCGCGTGGCCTATTTGCAGCTTGAGCCCGACGGGCTCACCTCCAACGTGTGGTCGGTACTGCTCGACGGCAGCGAGCGCCAGCGCATCACCGACGAACCCTTCGGCGTCAACGAATTCGATGTCAGTCCGGATGGAACTCGCGTCGTCTATTCTGCTGTGCGGGCGGATGGGGGCGCAGACCTCTACGAAACCACCCTCGAAACGCTCATCACCACGCAGCTGCTGGCCTGCCCCGGCGAGGAATGTCGCAATCCGCGCTACGCCCCGGATGGGCAAAAGCTCGGGTTCGAGCGCCGCGTGCTCGCGGATGGCGAGCCGGGCGGCCGGCTGCCGGGATCATCTATCAGCATCGTCGTGGTGGAGACCGGCGAGTTGCTTGCGCTGCCGGTGCCGGACGAGGAAGTGTCCCACAGTCCCAACTGGATGTTCACCGGCAATCTTTCTTTCGTGAATGAAACGCTGCGTGCGATTGGATGGTACAACCCGCAAACGGGAGCTTTGGATTATGCGCCCAGCTTTGCGGTCGAGATGGGGGCGTGGTCGCCTGACGGCCAATGGCTGGTCTATTCGGAAATACTGCTGCAAGAGCATACCCACGAACCGGCAACCGACTCCGCGCCGGAGACCGATGCCGCGACCCCGTCGCCCGAACAGGGTGTCGCACAGAACGATGTCTTCTACACGCACTTGCTGCGTTATAACATTACCAGCGGGCAGCTGCGTGAGATTACGGATATCCAGTTTGTAGAGGACACAGCACCCGCATTTTCGCCCTCGGGTCGGTGGCTGGCGTACGCCCGTAAATTTGTAGACGCGGAGAACTGGACGCCCGGCCGGCAACTCTGGGTTGCGGATGCGAATGGAGCTAATGCCCGGCAGCTAACCGACGCGGGCATTTACAACCATTCAGCCTTTGTGTGGAGTCCCGACGAGCAGACGCTGGTCTATATGCGTTTTAACGTGGCTGACTTCAACGCCCCGCCGGAGATATGGGCGATCGAAACCGACGGGTCCAATGCGCGTCTGCTCGCCGAGGGCGGCGCGCTGCCCCGCTGGCTCCCTTAGAACACCCCGCGCAGTCCGATTACCAGCGCAATGATCACGACCGCCGCGACCAATAGTATCGGCAACAAGTTCGACATCAGGGTAGATTCCGTTTCCTGCGCCTTCGGTGGGGGCGGGGCTTTCTTTTTCGATTTCTTGGTTTTTTTTGTGCGTTTGCTCATATCTCTAGCTCCATTCGGATTCGAAAGATTGAATGTGAGTGTGTTGCTATAATCGAGACTATGCCCGAACCACTGCAAGTACAGCGCCTCGGCGTTGTATCGTATGACGAAGCCCGCGACGCCCAAGAACGCATTGCCTCCGAACGCGCCGCTGGTTCGCGCCCGGACACGTTGCTCCTGCTCGAGCATCCGCACACGTACACATTCGGGCGCTCCAGCGAGGCGGCCAATCTGCTCCTTACAGAGTCTGAAATTGACCAGCGCGGCATCGCCGTACGCTGGGTCGACCGCGGCGGCGACGTGACCTACCATGGTCCCGGCCAGCTTGTCGGCTATCCGATTCTCAACCTGGGCCGGCCGGCGAGAGCGGACGGGCGTATTCCGCGCGCGGACTATATCGGCTACATCCGCACGCTCGAATCTGTAATCATACGGACGCTGGCCTCTTTCGGCATCGTGAGCGGCCAGCTGCCCGGGCTGACCGGCGTCTGGCTGCAACCCGACGTGGCCTCGCGTTGTTTGTACTGTTCGCCGGCTGCGCGCCAATTTCCCTCCAAAATTGCATCGATCGGCGTGAAGGTAGACGGGCGCGGCATTACCCGGCATGGTTTTTCGCTCAATGTGGACCCGGACATGTCGTTTTTCGACGGGATCGTGGCCTGTGGCGTGCCGGACGCCCCGGCGGTCTCGATGGCCCAGTTGCTCGGTGAAGCGCCCTCGATGGATGCGGTGATGGATGCCATCGTCCGCGCGTTCGGGCATGAGTTCAGCCGCGAGCCGGTCGGCGTGGATTCTGTCATGGTGATGCAACGTGCGTAGATAGGCTGCGCAGCCATTCGTAACCTTCCTGTGCGCCGCGCGAATCGTCCGGGATGCCGGTGCTGTATTCCCCGCTGAGCAGGCCGCCCCGAATACCGACATCCCCGATGAATGTCTCCTGGGCAGTGTGCGATTATACCGAATGACTATCCGCTGCCCGGATTAACGATAGAATGGAGCCCTATGGCACGCACCCAGTTCCCCACCCGCGATCGTTTGATCCGCGTGAACGATTTAGAAAAGCAACGCCCCGCCCGGCGCCCCGCCTGGATCAAGGTGCGCGCGCCCGGCGGCGAGAATTACGAGCGCCTCAAAACACTCATGCGCTCGAAAAGCCTGAACACGGTTTGCGAAGAAGCGATGTGCCCGAACATCGGCGAGTGCTGGGGCGACGGTACCGCCACGTTTCTGATGATGGGCGATGTTTGCACGCGCTCGTGCGGCTTCTGCGATATCAAGCGCGGCCGCCCCGCTCCACTGGACTGGAGCGAGCCGCTCCGGGTGGCGCAGGCCGTGCGGGACATGCGTCTCGAGCACGCAGTGATTACGAGCGTAAACCGCGACGAGCGCGAAGATGGCGGCGCGCCGATCTTTGCCATGGTGATCCGCGAAATCCGGCGCGCGCATGCCGGCTGTTCCATCGAAGTCCTGATCCCGGATTTCAAAGGCTCACGTGCAGCGCTTAAAACAGTGATGGACGCGCGCCCGGAGATTCTGAACCACAATGTCGAGACCGTGCCGCGCCTGTTCAAGCAAGTGCAGCCGCAGGACAGCTTCGAATGGACGCGCGCCACGCTCAGCAACGCCAAAGAGATGGACCCCGACGTGCTGACCAAGAGCGGGATTATGTTGGGTCTGGGCGAGACGTTGGACGAAGCCAAAGAAACGATCGCTGACCTGCGCAGCTGGGGCGTCAATATTCTGACCGTGGGGCAGTATTTGCAGCCGTCGCGCAAACACCTGCCAATTGACCGCTATTACACGCTTGAAGAATTCGCCGAGATCAAGCGCTTTGCGGAAGACGACTTGCAATTCGACTGGGTGGAATGCGCCCCGTTGGTGCGCTCCTCATACCACGCGGCCAGGCAGGTGCGCGCCCTCAGTAAGGTGTATCGACAGTTGTACAATTAGCGCAGACCTACGAGGTTTCGCTCCTCTCTTCGCACGGAGCGCTTCGCAAAATCTCGGAGGTCTTGTGGTTCATCCATCCCGCAGCACCGCCCCAAGCTCGCGCGCCAGCCGTTTCACAATCTTATTCCGCAGCCGGGCCGCATCCTTGTCGGTGAGCGTCTTTTCCTCCGACTGATACGTCAAACGGTAGGCGAGGCTCTTCTTGCCCGCGCCGACTTGCGCGCCGCGATAGACGTCGAACAACTGCACATCCACAAGTTGCCGGCCGCCGGTCTGCGCGATGAGCGCCAGCACAGTCGCAGCTGGAACCGCCTCGTCCACGATGAGTGCAATGTCTTCCACCACCGCCGGGAAGCGCGAAACGCTTCCTGTGGGATAGCGGTACGGGATTGCAGCGAGCAGCGCTTCCGCGTCGAATTCGGCCGCCAGAACAGGCTGTTCCGGCAGGTTGTATGCCTCCCGTACCAGCGGGTGCAGCTCGCCGAACACGCCGATCTCCTCGTCTCCGATACACAGACGCGCCGTGCGCGCCGGATGGAAGCTCGGGTGCTGTGCTGGCTCGACGCGCGCTGCGGGCAAATGCAGCCCGGCCACCAGCGCATCCACGACGCCCTTGAGATCGTAGAAGTCCATCTGTCTGGTTTCGTCGACAGCCCAGTTTTTAACCTCCCGCGGCCCGGTCATCAAGAGCGCCAGTCGGCGGGGCTCTGCTGGCAAACTGTTTTCATCGGGCGGCAAGAACACGGGGCCGATTTCGAAGACTGCCTGCCGCGCATGGAAGCGCGCATTGTGCTCGCCGACCTCCAACACGCTTGCGAGCAGCGAGTGGCGCATGTTTGCGCGGTCGGAAGCGATAGGATTGACTAGAGTCACGTACGGACGCTCGTCCGGCGGAGCGCCCGGAGCGCGCACGCGCGCCTCCCGCTCCGGAACGGTCAGCCGGTAAGTGATCACCTCTTGCATTCCCAGGTTGGCGAGCAAGTCGCGCACGCGTTCTTCCAGTTCCAGTGAAGGGTTGCCGCGCTGCGGTGGAGTCGTATCCGTGATCTGCGTTTCAGGGATGCGCTCGTAGCCGTAGATGCGCGCGATCTCTTCGACAAGATCGGCGCGGCCGACGACGCCCGTCCCGATGTCGAGCCGATGGTCGGGGACGGTGACCTGGAGCGATCCTCCGTGGTTCACGACGTCGAATTCAAGCGCCGTCAGGATATCCACGATTCTGGCGGTTTCGAGTTCAATCCCGAGCAGGCGCTGGACTTCCGCCAGTGGCAAATCCACCACGACCGGAGCGGGCGGGGCCGGGTATTCGTCCACCATACCATTCCGGATCGCGCCCCCGGCCAACGTGCGCATCATTTCAATCGCGCGCAGATTGCCCCGCGCGGCCATGGCCGGATGTACCCCACGGCTGAAGCGATAGCCGGCCTCTGAGGTTTGCAGCCCCTGCGCCTGTACGGAGCGGCGAATGTTGATGTAGTTCCACGCAGCCGCCTCCAGTAATACGTTCGTCGTGCTGTCGGACACTTCCGATTCTTCACCGCCCATGATGCCGCCCAGCGATAGCGCCCCGGCTGTGTCGGTCACGAGAATAGTGAAGTCGTCCAGCGCCCGGTCTACATCGTCGAGCGTGGTCAGGCGCTCGCCGGTTTCGGGCAGGCGTGTGATGAGGGTGGGGACGTCCGCGCCCGACTGTTTTGCGCGCTCCGCCAGCACATCATAGTCAAAGGCATGCAGCGGTTGCCCGAGTTCCAGCATGGCATAGTTTGTAACATCGACGATGTTGTTGATCGGGCGCATGCCCGCGAGGCGCAGCCGGAGCTGCATCCAGTACGGCGACGGCCCAATGGAGACGCCTTCGAGCAGCGTAGCCGTGAAGCGGGGGTTCAACTCTGGTTCGCGGATGTCGATCTGAATACTGCTGGTCACGTCGGGGCCGTCCATCCGGACAGCGTAGCTGGGCTGTCGCAGGCTTGCGCCCGTCAGCGCCGCCACCTCGCGTGCGACGCCCAAAATGCTGGCATTGCGCGCCATGTTGGGCGTAATGGCAATGTCGAGCACCACGTCGCCGATGTAGTCCGCCAGCGGCGTGCCCGCCGCCGGGGCGTCCTCGTCAAACAGGATGATGCCCGCGTGTTCGTCGGAGATGCCGAGTTCTTTTTCGGAGCACGCCATTGAATACGACTCGACGCCGCGAATCTTCGCGCGTTTTAACTTTGTGAGCTTTTGTCCCGGCTGGTGGCCGTCGTAGATGTGCGCGCCCTCTTTGGCATAGGCCACCTTCAATCGCGCAGCGAGCGGGCCTTTGCCTTTGTATTCGAACAGATTTGGCGCGCCGGTCAGCACGGTGTGGACCTGCTCGCCGTCATTTAATTGCACCAGCACGAGCCGGTCCGCATTCGGGTGCGGGTTCACTTCCGTGATCTCCCCCACGACGATCTTCTGGCGGTTCCATTCAAGTCCGGACACTTTGGCGTTCATCTGGTCAAGATGGGCGGGCAGCGGCAGGCCGATGTATTCCATCGCCTCCACTTCCAACCCGGCGAACGTCATGGTCTGTGCGAGTTCTTCGACGGGCGTCTCGATGTCGACGTATTCGCGTAGCCAGGATAAGGGTACTTTCATGTTTTGCTCCGTATGGTGCGTCGAATGTCAGAACGTCAAACGTCAGAAGGTCGGGCGTCAGGATTCCGCACGGTTGCTGAGGTAACGGATGAATCCAGAGATCATCTGGCTGGCACGGGTCGCCAGCTCGTAGCAGGCGGAAAACTCATCTGCGTCAATGTAGGCTCGGTCTCGCGCCAGAACAGCTGCGCTCGTACCTCGCCTGCTGAAGCTTTCGCAATGTACAGATATCGGACGAATGTCTTGTCATTCTGACTCTCAAATCCCTCGGCAATATTCGACATTACCGAGATTGCGGCGCGCCGGATTTGGTCTCGCAGTGCGAAATCGCGGCTGAACGACTGTCCATCTGTTAAATCATAAACGCGGTTCGCGAGCTGACGGGCGACTTGCCACGCCTCGACGTCTTCGAATTGTTCGATCTTTGCCATGGCCGACCCCCACTTTTGACGTTGCGACGTTGCGACGTTGGACGTTCGACTTTGGACGTTCGACGCTTAATCTAAAACTGTTCCAAGAACCTAAGATCATTCCCCCAAAAATACCGGATGTCCTCAATCCCATATCGCAACATGGCGATGCGCTCCGGGCCCATGCCGAAGGCGAAGCCGCTGAAAACGCCGGGGTCGTAGCCGCCGTTCTGCAACACGACCGGATGCACCATGCCGCAACCGAGGATCTCCAGCCAGCCGGTGTGCTTGCAGACGTTGCAGCCCTCGCCGTGACACAGGAAGCATTCGACGTCCATCTCCGCGCTCGGTTCCGTGAACGGGAAGTATGAGCAACGGAAACGGGTGTGCGTCTCCCGGCCAAACATGCGACGCGCAAAGTCGGTGAGCGTGCCCTTCAGGTCGGACATGCGAATGCTCTTGCCCACCGCCAGCCCCTCCACCTGCGTGAACTGAATCTCGGACCGCGCCGTGATTTGCTCGTAGCGATAGCACATGCCGGGCAGGATGACCCGGATCGGGTCCGGATGCAGTTCGCGCATGGCATGGATTTGCCCCGGCGACGTGTGCGTGCGCAGGATGACGTCCGGCACGGTTGTGTGGAACGAGTCCTGCATGTCGCGCGCCGGGTGGTGCGGCGGGAAGTTGAGCAGTTGGAAGTTGTACTCGTCGGTCTCGACATCGCGCGAGCGGTACACCTGAAAGCCCATTTCGGCCCAGATGGCGTAGATGCTGCGCAGCGTCTGCGTGATGATGTGCAATCGGCCGCGCCGCACCGGACGCCCCGGCAATGTGACGTCGATAGCCTCCGCTTGCAGTTCGGATTCCAGCATGGCAGCGCGCAACGTGTGTGTGCGCGCCTCGTGCGCCTGCTCCAGCGCGCGCTTGATCTCATTCGCGCGCTTGCCGATCGGCGCGCGCGCCTCCGGGGGAAGATCGCGCAGCCCGGCCAGCGCGTGCTGTACGCCGCTGTTTTTGCCCAGGTATTGCGCTCGCCATGCGCGCAGCGCGTCCTCCGTCTCGGCGGCCTCCAGCGCCGCCCGCGCTTCATGCTCTAGTTGGTCGAGTTGATCAAGCATGCTTCCTCCCTCCACCCTCTATGGGAATGACGACGAAGAATCCACGTTCGACAAATGAAAACTCCCGTCCACGAAGGGACGGGAGTCGTAATTCCCGCGGTACCACCCTGATTGACCTCACGCGCTGCGAGGCCCGCTCATTGCGCCGATTTCAATTTGGAAATTGGCTGTCGCTGTAACGCGCGACGCGCGGCGCGGGCTAATGCTCTGGTGGAGATGCCCCCCGGGGGCGTCTACAGCCCAACAAGGTTCACCCGCGCGGCTCGGGAGCGAACTTCGGGCCGGTTTCCACCGGGACAGGCTCTCAATCCATGGCCTGTCGTCCCTGTCGGTTTCCACCCAGTCCCACATGGGGATCGGCCTACTTTTCTCCGTCGTTGCCGTTTATGTATATCGTTGGCGCAATTATCCC
>JBHHUI010000063.1:0-9167 GCA_046753805.1 Anaerolineales bacterium | reverse complement strand
TGAGCGTGCTCCGGCGTGCTCAACTCCAAGAATGAGTGGGAGGGCAACACGCCCTCCTACTCATTCAAAGGGGTTGCATGGAACAATTCCTCGCACAACTTCCCCAGACCCTCCTCAACGGCCTGACGCTAGGAAGCGTGTATGCTCTCATTGCTCTGGGCTATTCGATGGTCTATGGCATCCTCAAGCTGCTCAATTTCGCGCACGGCGACATTTACATGATTGGTGCCTATCTCGCCTACGGCGTGTTTGTGTTGTTTACCACTGACGAGGGCCTGCTGCTCCCGGCTGCAGTTCTCATTATTCTTATGCTCGTCGTCGCCATGGTGGGAGCGGGCGTCCTCAGTATCATCGTCGAACGGTTTGCCTATCGGCCGTTGCGCTACGCGCCGCGCATTGCGCCGCTCATCAGCGCGCTGGGCGTCTCTTTCGTGTTGCAGAACATGGTGCAGATCACAATCGGTTCCCGGCCGAAGAGCTTCGGGAGCGGCACGCTCATCCCGACCGCGGCCGTGCTCAACATCGGCGATCTGCGCGTGCATGCCTCGCGCCTGCTCGTCATTGGCACGACGCTGCTCCTGATGCTGGCGCTGACGTACTTTGTGCGCGGCACGAAGGTGGGCCGCGCGATGCGCGCCGTTTCGATGGACCTGGACGCAGCCGCCATGATGGGCGTAGATGTGGACCGCGTGATCCTGGTCACTTTCTTCATTGGAGCCGTGCTGGCCGGCGGCGCTGGGGTGCTCGTGG
This sequence comes from Anaerolineales bacterium, assembly GCA_046753805.1. Lineage (GTDB taxonomy): Bacteria > Chloroflexota > Anaerolineae > Anaerolineales > JBHHUI01 > JBHHUI01. Next base: position 8,417 of record JBHHUI010000063.1, on the reverse strand, counting down.
GCATTGTCTTCTTCAGCATCCGGCACACGATGGGCTTTCTGGCCGGGTTGAAAGGCTTTACCGCGGCCGTCGTCGGCGGGATCGGCAATGTGCCGGGTGCGGTGGTGGGCGGGCTGTTGCTGGGCATGGCGGAGGCGTTCGCGAGCGTTTACATCTCGGTCACGTTCAAGGATGTCGTCGCGTTTGTCTTGCTCGTCGCCGTGCTGTTGATCCGGCCGAGCGGATTGCTCGGGCGGGCCGAGGTACAGAAAGTTTAAATATGGCCGAACAAGACCGAGCTTCCGACGCAGCCATACCGGAATCGCCGGCCGGGGAGGCGCGTATTGGCGCCGACGAATGGGTGGTCCAAGAGGCGCTCCGTCGCCAGCAACGTGCTGGCGTGTTCGCCGGCGTCGCCAATATGTGGGACTCCATTCCGGCGGCGGCGCGCTACGCCATCGCGGCGCTGTTCCTCATCATTGCGCCGCCGCTCTCGGGTTTGCCCTTCGTCGTTGACCTGCTCGGAATTTCGAGCAACGAGTTCATTGTTCGCACTGGGGCGCAGTTCCTTACGTTTGCGATGCTGGCCATGGGTTTGAACGTGGTCGTCGGCTACGCCGGTCTGCTCGACCTCGGCTACGTCGCCTTTTTCGGTGTTGCCGGCTACAGTTACGCTTATCTCTCATCCGAATTCATTCAAATCGGGGGTTTCATCCCGCACGGGATCGCCGTACCCTCCATTGTGAGCGTCCCGCTCATCATCGCTTTCACGGCGCTTGTGGGATGGATACTCGGCTCGGTGTCTATCCGGCTCGTCGGCGACTATCTGGCAATTGTGACGCTGGGCTTCGGACAGCTGTTCGTACAGCTCGCCACCACAGCCACGCGCGTTAAGTTACCGTGGGTAGATCACACCGTCGATTTCACGCGCGGCCCGAACGGCATTAATCACCTGGACCCCATCGCAGTTTTCGGGTTCCGGTTCGAGACGACGCTGCAATACTATTATCTGTTCCTGGTGCTCGGCGCGCTCGTCTACCTGTTCGTGTTCCGCATCAATCATTCACGGCTGGGCCGCGCCTGGCGCGCGATGCGCGAGAACGAATTGGCCGCCGAAGTGATGGGGATGCCCACGCGCCGCCTGAAGCTAATGGCTTTCGCGATCGGGGCCGGTATTGCGGCGCTGGCTGGAAGCGTCAACGCAGCCTGGCAGAGCAACGTCGTCCCGGCGCCGCGCTATAGCGTACTGACCCTGATCAACCTGTATGCCATGGTCGTGCTCGGAGGAATCGGTAGCTTGCCGGGTGTCGTGATTGGCGCGTTTGCGTTTACGGTGCTGCCGGAATTGCTGCGCAGCATCGCGCTGGCTGGATTCCTGTTTTATCTGGGCGGGCTGATAGCGCTGCTCGCACTCCTGCGTCCGTTCAAGCGGTTCATGCTCGTCTTGGGAGGTACGATTGCAGCCGGAGCGCTGCTGAAACTGATCGTGCATGTCCTCTGGCCCGGGCTGGATTCCGGGTTCCCACCATCAGGCTCCATCATCAACAATATTGTGCAGGGGTGGCTGGTGATCCCGCAGAATTTTGAACTGGTCGGCAACATCATTGCCGGGGCGGCTGCTTTCGTGCTACTGGCGACAATATTGCTAAAGCCGCCTTATCGTTGGATTTCGCTGGGCGTGGCGATTTACACGCTGGCGTTTGCGTGGGAGACTCGGCTGGCGGTAGAGCCGGCCGCAACCCGTATTCTGATCCTCGGGATCACACTCATCACCTTAATGGTCACGCGCCCGCAAGGGCTGCTCGGCAAACCGCAGGTAACGGTGGTCTAGCCATGGCGCTGCTGGAAGTCACGCGCTTGCACAAAAGTTACGGCGGGCTGCTGGTCATCAACGACCTGTCGTTCACCGTCGAGCAAGGCGAGATCGTCAGTATCATCGGTCCCAATGGCGCCGGCAAGACCACGGCGCTGAACCTACTGACCGGGATCGACGTGCCCGACGGCGGCGATATCCGCTTCGGAGGGCGTTCCATCGTGGGCATGCAGCCGCACGAGATAACGCGCCTCGGCGTGGCGCGCACTTTCCAGACGCTGCGCCTGTTCCTGAATATGAGCGTGGTAGAAAATGTGATGTCGGCGGCGTACGGCCATACCAGCGCTGGCTTGCTTGCCACCCTGTTGCGCACGCCCGGATGGCGGCGGGAAGAGGAATCCATCCGCACGCTCGCGGAGGAAAAACTGGCGTTCTTTGGCGAGCGCCTGAAGGGGTATCGCTACGACCAGCCCGCGTACAGCCTGTCGTACGCAAACCGCCGCCGGCTGGAAATTGCGCGCGCGATGGCGACCAACCCGACCATCCTGCTGTTGGACGAACCGGCGGCGGGGATGAACCCGAATGAGACGCTGGAAGTCACCGAATTGATTGGTCATCTCCGCGACGCGGGAAGCTACACGATCCTGTTGATTGAGCACGACATGAACGTCGTCGGAGGCATTTCCGACCGCGTGATCGCGCTGGATCACGGCGAGAAGATCGCCGAAGGTTCGTTCGATGAGGTGACGACCGACCCGGCCGTGGTTGAAGCATATTTGGGGCGCAACGTTGCAACTGCGAAGAAATCGGGCGCTAGCTCAAGGTAGTGCGCGGATGACGCGGATAAGCACGGAACCCTATGGGTTTTCCTTCTTCTTCACATCAGCGCAAATCCGCGTTCATCCGCGTTTATCCGCGCCTCATTCTGGATGCCGTCTGCTATGAAGCCGTCCGACTCGAAAGCCCCGCTGCTCGAACTGCGCGGGGTCAACACCTTCTACGGGCCGATCCACATCCTCCAGGATGTGGACATCGAAATCTACCCCGGAGAGTTGGTCTGCTTGCTGGGCGGCAACGCTTCCGGCAAATCGACGACGCTCAAAACCGTGTTGGGCATCGTGCGTCCGGTCTCGGGGAGCGTGTACTTCCGAGGCGAGGCAGTCCACACGCGTCCCACAAGTTACCGCATCAGGCGCGGGATGGCCGTGGTGCCCGAAAACCGGCGCATCTTCCCGGACATGAGCGTGCGCGAGAACCTGCTGATGGGCGCGTATTTGCAGGAAGATCGCGAGCAGGTGGAGGCGGACATGGAGCGGCTGCTCGGCCTGTTCCCGCGACTGCGAGAGCGCTACCGGCAACTTGGCGGTACATTAAGTGGCGGCGAGCAGCAGATGCTGGCGATGGCCCGCGCGCTCATGTCACGGCCGCAGTTGCTCCTGATGGATGAGCCTTCGATGGGGTTGGCGCCGATTCTGGTCGAGCAGAACTTTGAACTCATCAAGCAGATTAACGAGCAAGGCACCACAGTGTTCGTCGTCGAGCAGAACGCCAACATGGCGCTGTCCATCGCCGACCGGGGCTACGTGTTGCAGACCGGACGGATCGTTCTGGCCGACGACGCTGAAAGCCTGTTGAACAACGAAGACATGCGGAAAGCGTATCTGGGGCGCTGACGGGGCGAAACGGCAAGAGGGTGCGTGGAATATGGGAGAAGCGAAAATGGAAGGAAGTCCAAACGAAATCATTCGGGATCGTCCGTCGCCGCCAACCGCAGGCGAGTCGCCCCGTCCGCCCGTCACCCAAGCGCCCGCTGAGGGGAACGCGCCAGAAGACTTCCGCGCGCGCTTTCCCATCTTCAAATCGAAGACGTATCTAAACAGCTGCTCGCAGGGCGCGCTGTGCGCGGACGTGCGCGACGCTTACAACGCATATTTCGACGATTGGACTGAAAAAGGCTCGCCGTGGGAATACTGGGTCGAGCGCAACGAGACGGCGCGCCACGCTTTCGCCGGGTTGGTCAACGCCGAAGCCGACGAAGTCGCCGTGATGACGTCTGTATCGGCGGCGGTGAGCGCGCTGGCGAGCGCCATCGACTTCACCGGGTCCCGGAACAAGGTCGTCGTCAGCGATTTCGAATTCCCAACTGTCGCACAGATCTGGCATGCACAGGAACAGCGCGGCGCGCGCATCCACCACGTTGCCGCCGCCGGGAACGTGGTGCCGGTCGAGCGCTTTGAGGACGCTATTGACGAAGATACCGCGCTGGTCTCGATCACGCACGTATCGTTTCGCAACGGTTCCCGCCCGGATATTCCGGCGATCGTCGAATTGGCGCACGCCAAAGGCGCGCTCGTACTGCTCGACAGTTATCAGGCGCTGGGGACGATGCCGATCGACGTCAAGGCGCTGAAGGTGGATTTCCTCGTGGGTGGTGTGTTGAAATACCTGCTGGCTTCGCCGGGGCTGGCGTATCTGTATGCCCGCAAAGAGCTGCTCCCCTATCTCAACCCGACGGCGATAGGCTGGTTTTCGCAGGCGAACATGTTCGCCATGGATATCTATGCCAACTCGCCTTCGCCGACGGCGCGCAAGTTTGAATCCGGCACGCCGCCAATTCCGAACATCTACGCCGGCATTGCGGGGATCAAATTGATTCGCTCGGTCGGGCTTGAAAAGATCGAGGCGCGCATCCGCGAGTTGACCGGCGCGTTGAAGCAGGGCGCGCTGCGGCGCGGATTCAACCTGGCCAGCCCGGTGGACGCCGATCGGCACGGCGCGTTGATTACGCTCCGATCGCACAAAGTGGACTTGCTCGTCGACCGTATGGAAGAAGACGGCGTCATCGTGTCGAGCCGTGACGACAATCTCAGGATTTCGTTCCACCACTACAACAACCTGGGCGATGTCGACCGCTTGATCGACTGCTTGACGAAGAATAAGGACCTTTTGGTGTAGCAATTGGAGACCGACGCTGCACGCCGGGCATCTCCAATCTCCACTCAACCTCCACACAGCAACTCTCCCCGGAGGAGTCTCCAATGCCTGAATCCATGATAAATATCCCCGGCAACGGCAAGCCCACCGGCGCGTTTGTCGCGCGCCCCGATGGCGCGGGTCCCTGGCCCGGAGTCGTCGTGATCCAGGAATGGTGGGGACTTGAAGACCACATCAAGGACATCGCGCGGCGGTTGGCAGCAGAGGGCTTTGTAGCCATCGCCCCCGACCTGTATTACGGGCAGGTCGCAACCGAACCGAACGATGCCCAGAAGTTGCGTATGGAGTTGGAATGGGACGTTGCCCTAAACGTGATCCAGCATGCCATCGACGCGTTGTTGGCAATGAAGGACGTTGCGCCCAAGAAAGCGGCGGTGACCGGATTCTGCATGGGCGGGGGGCTTGCCTGGCATGGGGCTGCCAAGCTGCAACACGTGGCGGCTGCGGCTCCGTTTTACGGGGGCGGCCCGGAAATGACAGCCGACGAAGTCGCTCGCATCGGCTGCCCGGTGCTGGCGATCTACGGCGAACTTGACGCCGGCGTTTCGCCCGCCGTCGCGCGCAGCCGAGCGGCTCAGATGGACGGCGCAGGTGTGCAGCACGACACCATCGTGTATCCGGGCGCGCAGCATGCGTTCTTCAACGACACGCGGGCGGCCTACGATGCCGAGGCAGCCGCCGATGCCTGGGGGAAGATGCTGGCGCTGTTTCGCACCGCGCTAAGCTAGGCGCTTTCCCGCCGGGCAATTTCTCCCCCCGTTACAGCGGTTCAAGTTGGGCGGTGAAATGTCGCATCTGCGGCGCTTCGTACGTGAGACGCATCCCCGTAATTTCGTCGCGTTGCCGATACAGCCGGAGGAGCGCTTCAGCCACATAATCGATGTGCGTCTGGGTATAGACGCGGCGCGGGAGCGCCAGACGCACGGTCTCAAGTTCCGGGTAATGCGTTTCGCCTGTGGCGGGGTCAGTGTGCGCGAAGGCCAGCGAGCCTAGCTCAATCGCGCGGACGCCGGCCTCGACGTATAAACGCGCGGTGAGCGCCACGCCGGGAAATTGGCGCTGCGGTATGTGCGGCAGGAATCGCCTCACGTCCAGATAGATCGCGTGGCCGCCCGGCGGCTCGTAGATCGGTACACCCGCTGTCGTCAGCCGGTCGCCCAGGTAGCGGGTCTGGCCGATGCGATAGGCAAGGTAGCTCTCGTCAATACCCTCCTCCAGACCGCGCGCGAGCGCCTCCAGGTCGCGCCCCGCCATGCCGCCGTAGGTAATGAAGCCCTCTTGCAAGATGAGTTTCATACTGACCTGGTTGTATAGGTCTTTGTCGCGCATGCCAAATAGCCCGCCGATATTCACCAGGCCGTCTTTCTTCGCGCTCATCACAAAGCCGTCGGCGTAGGAGAACATTTCCTGCGCGATCCCAACGGAGTCTTGTCGGCGTAGCCCGGCTCCCGCAGCTTGATGAAGTAGGCGTTCTCCCCGTAGCGCGCGGCGTCCAGGAAGAACGGGATGCCGAATTCGTCCAGCAGCGCTTTGGTCGCGCGGATATTTTCCAGCGAGACCGGCTGCCCGGCGCCCGTGTTGTTGGTCACTGTCATCATTCCCAGCGGGATATTGTCCGGCCCGTTGGTTTCGATGCACGCTCGCAGCTTGCCCAGGTCCATATTGCCTTTGAAGGGGTGCTGCGCTGACGGGTCGGAAGCCTCGTCGATGGCGAGGTTGACCGCCTTGCCCTCGCGTACGAGCACATTGGCCTCCGTGCTGTCGAAATGCATATTGTTGGGGATCACGGCGCCGGGCCTGACAAATAGGTCTGTCAGGATGGTCTCCGCGCCGCGTCCCTGGTGCGTGGGCACGAAATACGGCATGCCAAAGATTTCGTCCACAACCCGCTTCAACCGGTAGAAACTACGCGAACCAGCGTAGCTCTCGTCCCCACGCATGATGCCGGCCCACTGCAGGTCGCTCATGGCCGTCGTGCCGGAGTCCGTCAGCAGGTCGATCAGGATATCTTCGGCGCGCAGCAGGAACACGTTGTAACCGGCGTCGGCGATCAGACGGGCGCGCTCGGCGCGCGTCGTCGTGCGAATCGATTCGATGGCTTTGATGCGAAAAGGTTCGAGGACGTATGCTGCCATGGGGCCTCCCAGACGCTCGGCGCGGATGCTGCCGAAACTTCCTCAGGCTAACTCGCGCAGAACCACTTGAGCAGTGTCATCTTTCCAGTTCTGGTTGTGCAATGTGGCGTGTTTGGGGAAAAGCGCCAGATTGTCAACTTTCGGCCGTGCGCAGCGCCTGCACGACCGCGTCCGCGTCGAACGACAGCGGGTCACGCGCGGCGATGGCGGCGGCGCTCTCGGCCGCCAGCTTGGCGTCTTTGAATCCGGCGCCGCTGCTGATACACACGATGGTCTGATCCGGCGTCAGCGCGCCTTCGCGGACCACGACTGGAACGGCGGCCAGCGCGACGGCCCCGGCGGGTTCCACCCAGACGCCTTCCTCGCGCGCCAGCGACCGTTGAGCAGCGAATACCGCTTCGTCCGTGACGCCGACGACCCGCCCGCCGGACGCGCGAACCGCCGCCAGCGCGTGGTCGCCGGTGAAAGGCACATTGATGCCGCTGATGCGCGAACTGGCGTGGTCCAGCGTGGCGATGCGCTCCGCGCCGCTGCGAAAGGCCTCCAGCAGCGGCGGGGCGCTTTCCGATTGCACGGCGAACATGCGCGGCAGCTGATCCACGACGCCCGCCTGCTGCAGTTCCTCGAAGCCGCGCCAGATGGCGGTGAAAAGGTCGCCGCCGCCGACGGGACAGACGACGACGTCGGGCGCGCCGCGCAGTTGGGCGGCAAGTTCGTACGCAATCGATTTGATGCCCTCGAGGATGTACGGGTTGACGGGCGCCCAGACAAATGCGAGATAGTAGTTCAGGCGCGCGGCGACTGCGTGCAGCAAGTCCGCGATAGCGTCCGGTCCGCGCCGGAACACGCCCGCAACCGGTACGATGCGCGCGCCGGTTGCCAGCGCCTGCCGGAGCTTGGCGGGCGGGTTGCCCGGCTCCATCAGGATCGCGCACTCCAATCCGGCGGCGGCGCAGTAGGCGGAGATGGCGGCGGCGGCATTGCCGGACGAAGCCGTAACGACGCCGCGCGCGCCGACGTCGAGCGCAAGCGCGGCCGCCAGTGCCCCGGGACGGTCTTTGAAAGCCCCCGAAGGGTTGGCGCCTTCCACCTTCAGATGCAGCTTCGTAAGTCCGAGCGTTGCGCCGCTGCGCTGCAGCGCCAACAGCGGTGTGTCGCCTTCGCCCAATGTGGGGAGCGGGGCGGAGGCCGGCAACACCGGCCGATAGCGATCAAGCCCCCGTCCGGTCGGGATCGTTGCCAGCTGCGCGATTGCGGCGCCGGAATAGTGCGGGCGCAGGATGCCCGCGCACGCCGGGCAGCGTCCGAGCGTCCCCGGTGGAACTGCATGCCCGCACCGGATGCAGCGCACCGCCGACACCCGGCCCATCATAACTGCCCTGTGGTCGGGTCCCATGCGGCGAGCAGCTGCCGGTATGCGGGGTCGTCGTAGCGGCTTGGCAGAAACGCGGGCGCGTAGTCCGGGAGCGCGCCGCCTGTCACGTGCGCCGCGAGCA
>JBHHUI010000062.1:0-9321 GCA_046753805.1 Anaerolineales bacterium | reverse complement strand
AACTCGCGTTGGGTGAAATCTCGTCTTTGTCGGAAGATTTAAGCGAAAGGCAAGTTTCTACTTTGGGTTGACAGGAAATCCGTCCAACCAGGCTGCGGGACGCCATGCGCGGTCGTCACTCCCCTGTATTCGGGCTATAATGCCTGCATGGGGAGGCGGTCAAACCGTGATGCTTGCCAAACTCACCTGTCTAAGTTGCGGCCACGTTGGAATGGAGGGCGACGCCTCACTTGGCTACCCAGTCTGTTCTCATTGCGGCGAAATCTTCGATCGGTCCCAGGTCGTCTGTACGGAATGCGCAACGCTTAATTCGGTTGACCGCGTCGGCTGCAGCAATTGTAATGCTCCGCTGGCGCAAGCATGCCCACAGTGTGGCGCGCGTAATTGGATCGAGGTGGTTGATTGTGCGGATTGCGGGCAGCCGCTTGACATCGTCGATCAGGTGCTTGCACGCCATACGAACCGTTTTGACGATACGCTGGCTTCGCAACGCGAACGTGCTGTATCTATCAAGGAAGAAACGGAAGCGTCGAGCCGTGAACGGATGGCAGCGTTGCGCGCGCAGGAGCAGGAATACATACAGCGCATTGCAGCCGCACACGCGCGCCGCGAGGCCGAACAGCGCCGTGTGGCCAAGATCATTATCGTGTTCGCAGCGCTGGTCGCCGGCGGCCTGGTCGTTGCTGTGATCGCCTTTGTGGCCCTGTCGAGCTGACCTGCGATGGCATTGCCCGCTGCCCGCACAGCGTATTCGGTTCGTCTGCCGATGTTCTCGGGTCCGCTCGACCTGCTGTTGCAGTTGATCGAACGAGAAGAGCTCGATGTTTCCAAAGTGACGCTCGCGAAAGTGACCGACCAGTTCCTGGCGCACTTGCAGCACGTCGAAGAACTACACATTCAAGAGATCGCCGATTTTCTCGTAATCGCCGCCAAGCTCATTCTGATAAAGTCGGAGGCGTTGCTTCCCCGGCCGCCCGCAATCGTGCCCGATGAGAATGATGCCGGATTAGAACTGGCGCGGCTGCTGCAATCATACAAGAAGAATAAGCAGGCCGCGCTGCTGCTCCAATTGTGGCAGCGCAGCGGCCGGCGCACGTTTGTCAGGCTGGCCACACCCCCCAAGCCAGAGCCGAAGCTCGATCTATCGGGCGTGACACTGCACCACCTTCACGCAGCCATGGTCCGGTCATTGGCCCTGAAACCTGAACCCCGCACGCCGGTCGCCGACCTCGTTGCGCGTCCCAGGGTAACGATTGTTCAAAAGATCAGAACAGTGGCGCATGCGCTCCGCGCGCGCGGCCATGCAAGTTTCTTTGGGCTCCTGCGTTCGGCGCGCTCTAGAACAGAAATCGTCGTCACGTTCCTGGCAGTGCTGGAACTGGTCAAACGGCGGCTTGTGACGGTCCGTCAGGATCACCGCTTTGGGGATATCGAAATAAAGGGCGATGGCGATTGGATGTTTTCTGACGCCGTCGAGATCGTCCCCGAGTTGGAAAACTTCAATCCGCCCGAGCAGGGCTGAGTTCAGCGGGTTTTAGGCGCCCCGAACTGTCGCTGCAAGGTCCGCACCGCACGCCACGCGAATAGTCCCAGCACAGCGCCCAGCACGTCGATGCCCACGTCGCGTAGTGAACCCTCGCGCCCCGGCACGAATTTCTGATGGGTTTCATCGGAGAAGGCGTAAATCGCCGCGAGCGCCAGCGACAGAATCACATCGGATCGTTTGACTTGCCGCCCGCCGGTTAGCCCCCGCAAGTAGGTGTTTGCAAGTATCGCGTAGATGATTGCGTGCGCGCTCTTTTTGATCACGAAATCCCAGACGTCAAAGTCCGGGATCAGCGTTCCCTTCGGGATGGCTGAGAAGCCGAATATGGCAGCCATCACTACGATGGCAGACGCCCAGCGGTGCAGCCAGCCCCGGCAATTACTCACGGGGATGAATTCTACCAGCTGCACCGCTGTCTGATATTCGCTAGCCTCCGGGGTTCGCGCTCTTCCAGAGCGACACGACGTTGCCGGATGTATCTCTGAAGGTAGCCATGGAGCCGAAACCCGGAATTTCCATGCCGGCGTTCAGCACGGTCCCGCCGGCAGCCTTTACCTTCGAGAGCGAGGCCTCGATGTCGTCCGTGCCGATGTAAACCATGGGGCCCGGTTTCATTTCCTGCCCGTCCGGCATCGGCCCGGCTTGGGGAAAAGCGCCGCCCATGTCGGTGTTGCCGGCGCTGAACTGGATGTACTCACCTGGCATGTCGCCGGGCATCGGTGTGCGCTGAATTTCCCAGCCAAAGACTTCGCTATAGAATTTCGCGGCTGCGTCTGGGTCGGTATTCCAGAGTTCGACGTGGACAATCGGATGGTTGGACATATCACTTTCCTTTCGTGGATGAGTTGAAAAGTCGGAAAAGGCTCCCCGGCCGCCATAAGTATAGCACAAATGTTCTATTCTTCCAAACTGATTTTTCTCGCCTCCCAACTCCCCACGAATATTCGCCTATCTCTATATTATTAGTTGAATTCTACGAAGTTGCCTGCTGGTAGGCAGGCGTTTCGCTTACCTGCGACCGACGGTTTCCTGACGTTCAATCTGTGGTAGTCTGCTCTGAAATCGTCTGTAAGAGCAACTCAATTCCGTGGATCATGATCGCCATGTCAGGCGCGCTCATCATTTCGTGCGTTGGAAGTTCTACGGTTATCGCCGGGATTCCATGGGCAACGGCCCACGTCGTGGCGTCGCCGGTTACGGGATACGAGCCGGGCCACTGATTTGCGTACTGGAAGCCTGTCGCCCCGGCAAGTTGCTGTCCCAATTGGCGCGCGGACCTGTCGGCGAGGACCTGGCCGGCTACCCAATGGTGCCCCGGCAAGATAAGCCCCGCTATGGGAAACGCCGCGTGCACAAAGATGACCTGCAGGCTAGATGCATGTTCGGCGCGCGTCGCCAGAATCCAATCTCGCAAGGCACGTGTCTCGGGCTCTGAAAACGCAGCGTCGCCGCCGGCGCCCGGCAGGAACCCCGAAGATGACCAGGTGTCTTGCTGCCAGTCAAAGGTTTGCCAGTTACGGTTTAGATCGACTCCGGTGGCGTTGTTTCGCCGGGCGTGAGCCAACCCATCTGGATTGGCATTTGCAATGAGGTACAGGCTCACGGATTCCGGCACATCCATTAATCCTTGGTTAGCTGCCGCTGTCAGGTCCTGCACAAAGTGGGCGGTGTTCGCTTCATTGCCGTGGAGCGCCCCCACAATCACAAGTCCAGCCGGTGCTTTTGAGGACGGCGCGCCATAACGTTCGACGACGAGCAACCGGCCCTCGATGGAGTGTCCGTATACAAATTGGGTCCTGCCGGGGGTTGGGGTTGATTGTGCTTGCCGTGTCGTCGATAGTGTGCCCTCGGGTGTGGGATGAGTCGCCTCAAGCGGCGCAGGTGCCGCCGCTGTCGGAGGCCCGGAGGTGGACTGCCGGCTGGTCGTAGTAGGCTGTCGCAGCAGTCGTACTGCGGTCGGGAAGTCGGCGGCCTTCAATTCGCCTGACGCGGCCTGGCCGGCGCCTGCGACCCCCACCAGAATCAGCGCCAGCACCAAAATGGCGGCGGCCGCCACTGAATTCGCACCAATCGACTCAGGCGGGACTGTCAAACCTGAGATTCGGGAGCGGCGTCAAACCGGAATGTGACAGCGCCGATTCCGATCATGTCACCGGGGCTGATGACCACCGCGCCGGAGAAACTGTCTCCGTTCAACAGCGTACCGTTGCGGGAACCCAGGTCTTCCAGCCACCACTGGCCGTCCCGCCGGCTCACCCGGGCGTGTTGCAGCGACACCGTTTCGTCGTGAACGGAAATCGTATTCGTCGGCGAGCGGCCGATCGTTGTCAACAGGAGCAGCGGATACGCCACATTTTGAGAGGTGTCGATAAATTGGCCGACGGGACGGCCGCGGTTTTCCGAATATTGCGCCGCCAGCCGTACATCGCGCCAGAGCAGCCATCCCACCACGCCCAGAAAGGCAAACATTAACAGGGCCAGTACCATTCTCACGATGAGGAACGCGACGCCGGGGCTCATGAATTAATGGCGAGGCCGCGACGGTCCACCACGGCTATGCGAGTGGGTAAAGCGGGCGCGTGTCGCCTCCGCGCCGAGCGGCCTCGTGCGGCGCAGATTCTTCGCTCGCAAAGACAATTTGCACGCCCGCCACGTCGATCACATCGCCGGGGACCAACGTCGCTTCGGAAACGCGCGCCCCGTTGACTCGGATACCGGCAGTGGAGCCAAGGTCGTAAATCATCCAGCGCCCAAAACGACTGCGGAGTTGAGCGTGGCGCCGTGAGACTTCCGGGTCGTCGAGGATGATATGGTTGTCAAGTTGGCGGCCGATATTGACGATCGACTGCTGCAGAAATTGTGTTTTGCCGCCGTCGATGATCAGGTACTCGCGCCCGGATGGTTGTTGCGCTGCCGGTAAGGCCGGGGCAGCCTGCATGGTCAATCCGGACGCATACTCATTCGAGGGCGTTACTTGTATGCTGCTCTGACTCAAGTTTGAGTCTTCGCCCACCCTGATTTCAGGGGCGCTAGCGAGAACAATCCCCAACTCTCGGGCGATTTGCACCAGTTCGTCGCCCAGGCGGGTTTCGATTGCCTCCGTCGCGCCCTTCAGTGCTGCAAAATCGGCCGGGTTGAGCGCCACGTCATATCCGGCCGGGGCAATGCGGCGGCCATCTTCCGCTGGCTGCGCGCTGTCCTCGACTGCGCGGGCAAGCCGTGCGGCGATCAGTTCCGGGTCCACGCGCCCTCGAAAAATGCGCGCGATGCCGTCTTCAATGATGCGCTCGACGCGGGCCTCGACGCGCGAAAGTCGCTTGCTCACAGCGTGAATTATATCTCACAGCGGATGCTGTCCAATCATACAGCGCCGTCACTGACCTGTCGATGGTAGAATCTGCGCATGCTGAACCCAGGAAAACAGGTTCGACTCACCAGCTACGCAACCTGCGCCGGCTGAGCGTCGAAGCTTGATCCCCAGGTACTGGGGGCGATTATCCAACCGCTGAGCGAGTTCTTCGACCCGCGCGACTATCCGGATTTGCTTGTCGGGTTGAATGAGCCTGATGACGCAGCCGTATACCGGCTGGACGATTCGCGCGCGTTGATTGCCACGACCGATTTCTTCCCACCGGTCGTTGACGACCCCTGTGCTTTCGGTGCCATTGCCGCTGCAAATGCCATGTCGGACGTCTATGCGATGGGTGGTGATGTGCTATTTGCGGTGAACCTGGTTGCCTGGCCGGAAGACCTTGAACCGGAACTACTCGCGGACGTAATGCGAGGCGGGGCGGAGAAAGTGCGCGAGGCAGGCGCCGTGATAGCCGGCGGGCACACGATTTCTGACAAAGAGCCCAAGTACGGGCTTGCCGTCACAGGGATTGTCCATCCGGATCATATTTGTACCAAGGGTGGGGCGCTTCCCGGCGACGTGCTGATCCTCACCAAATCTCTTGGCAGCGGCGTCATCACAACCGCGCTCAAACGCGAACAGGCCGACCCGGCCCACGTGCGCGCGAGTATCGCAACGATGTCGGCGCTCAACCGTGAGGCGATGCTGGCGGCCCGTTCGGTTGGCAGGCACATTCACGCAGCCACAGACATCACCGGCTATGGTCTCGCCGGCCATGTCCATGAAATGGCACACTTGTCTGGCTGTACATTTGAGCTGCATTGGAAGCAGCTCCCGTGGATGGACGGCGCTCTTAAGTACGGCGAGGCCGGCATCTTTGCCGGCGGGGTCGCGCGCAACGCGCAGTACTTTGGGAAGTGGATTAACTACACGCACGCACTCTCGGTGTGGGAGCAGCGCATGCTGATGGACCCGCAGACGTCGGGAGGGCTTCTCTTTGCCGTCGCGCCGTCTGCCGAAGATGAGTTATTGGAGGCTCTCGCCGAACGTCATCAAGCAGCCCACACGATTGGTAAAGCCCGTCAGGGCAATGCCGGCTATTTGGACGTCTGTTAGCTTTTATCGTGAGTGGGATAAAGTGTCGGTTGTCTGCCGGGTTCTATTGTGGTGTGCACCGAAAACATCGCGGCGCTTCCGAGCCGCTCAGGCAGCGTGGGTGGCAGATCTCGCCGCAGTTCGTGCAGAACGCCCACCGACGAGCCTGGTACCGAATCGGCTCTTCACAGACGCTGCAGTAATATTGCCCATACCGCTTCAGGGCAGATAACTGGATATCGCGGAAATCGCGTAACGCTGCTTGCGATGCTGGATTCTGTTGCATGGGGCGATTCCTTTCTATTGCCATGTCATGCATGTGGGACGCGGAATCCGCCACTGTTTGACCAGCCGGACCACAATCACATGATATGGCAGCGCGCGGCGACTCGACATAGGTATGATCCCCACCTGGAATAAAAAAAAGCCCCCATTTATTTTGGAGGCGGGTAGTGCTGGCAGGAGATACCGAGGCTTATTCGACAAAGGCGAGTTTGAGTCGAATGGCCTCCTTGATCAAGCTGGAGTTATCGCGTACGTCGAGTTTCCGCCTGATATTGGCGCGATGTTTCTCGACCGTGCGGTCGCTGATGCAGAGCTGCAATGCGATGGCCTTATTCGTGCCGCCTTCGACCAGCAGCTGGAGCACCTGGCGTTCGCGTCTGGTGAGGTTCACCGCGACCGCATCTGTTTCATCGGTGTGATTGAGGAATTCTTCCACGATGTTCGCAGATATAGCCGGGCTCAAGTACGTCTGCCGACGGGCAGCGGCTCGGACAGCCAGCGCCAGTTCTTCGGGCATTGAGCGTTTCAGGACGTAACCGCGCGCGCCGCTGCGCAGCGCCTGGCGCACGATGGGCGGGTCGTCGTGGACTGAGAGTATCACCACCTGGGTTTGCGAGAATCGATCGCGCACCTCCGCAGCGGTCTGCAGACCGTCCATGTGAGGCATCGCAATGTCCGCAATGAGGATGTCCGGGGCAAGGGATTGCACCATCAGGATGGCCTGTTTGCCATCACCTGCCTGACCGATGACCTCGATATTGGCCGCGCGCTCAAGGATTGAGCAAATCCCTTCGCGCACGAGCGCATGGTCATCAGCCACGATCACTGTGATCATTTGGTTTCACCGTCAATTGCCAGGTAGGCCGTCAGCAGAGTGCCGCGCCCTTTCTCGGAAGAAATAGTAAGTCCGCCGCCGAGCAGTTCCAATCGGTCTCGCATGCCGGACAGTCCAATGCCCTTTGCCGATCTCCCATTGTTTAGAGGGCCGGTCCGGATACCGCGCCCATTGTCTTCAACCTCCAGAGTCATCACGCCATCACAGCCGGACAACCGGACATCGATCCGGTCCGCCCCGGAGTGCCGCGTGGCGTTGTTCAGGGCTTCCTGCACGGTTCGGTAGAAGCAGAGCGACTTGGCGTCGTCTATGGGGGCCACATCCATCCCAACAAAATGGATGTCGATCTTTGTGTTGGCGGCAAACTCGCGGCAGTAGTTCTCGAGCGTGAGTTCCAGGCCGAGGGTGTCGAGTGCGGGTGGGCGTAGTGCGTGCGCCAGGAGCCGGATTTGTTCGTCGGTGCGCTCCACGATGGATACTGCTTTCGCCAACCGCTTGTCGAGGCCGGCGTTGTTGCCCGCGGTGTCCTCCCGCAACAATTGCAACTGTACTTTGAGGGCGGTCAGCGCCTGCCCGGCTTCGTCGTGTAACTCCAGCGCAATGCGCCGCCGTTCCGAATCTTGCGCTGCGGCCACTTCTTGAGACAGTTCCCGCAGGCGCAAGTTTGCTGAAGTCACCTGATCGTATAGTCTTGCATTTTGGATGGCGACCGCTGCTTGGGCCGCCAACGATTCTGCTAGCCGCTGATCTTCAGTGTCGAATGGTTCGGGTGCAGCCCGCATGAGTGCGTACAGACCGATGATGTCATCCCGGGCGGCAAGCGGAACTGCTAACCAGGAGCGGACGAACGCCAGCGCGTGTAATGTGGCCCATCCAGGGATTTGGGTTGTATCCGGCGCCACGTAGGTCTGCCTGTTTTCCAACGCCGCCTGCATCCCGGGTAAGATGCGGACGGCTACATTCAAAGACTCGCGAGCAATCGACGGGTCTGCCCACCTCTCTATCCATTGCATCTGGTCGATCACGAACTGATCCCCGTTGGATTGTAAATAGATGCATGCGCAGTCGTAGCGGACCAGGTGCTGTAGGTGTGCGAATAATGTCTGGATAACGGCCGACGTATCTAGCGAACGCGTCAGTTCGACGTTTGCGGATTGGATTGCGCTTGCCTGGCGCTGCGCGGCAAGCTTTGCCGACTCGGCGCGCTTGCGGGCAGTGATATCTTCGATGAGACCGATACCGTATTGCGTGGCGCCCGACTCTTCTCGCATGATATTTGCCGTGAGCGTTGTCCAGACGATGTCTCCATTCTTATGGATAAACCGTTTTTCGATCTTGAATCCGGGAATCTCTCCAGCGAACATTCTGCGCGTCTGCTCGAGATCGGAGTCCACGTCATCCGGGTGGGTGATATCCAGGAAGGCGCCGCCCGTCAGTTCGTCCTCTGAATAGCCGAGCATCGAATACATCGCTTCATTGGCGCGGAGAATCTCTAAATCATCATTGACGATCATGGTTCCGAGCGGGCCGCGTTCAAACGCTTGCCGAAAGCGCTCCTCGCTGTCCCGCAGCGCCATCTCCATGTGTTTCTTTTCTGTGATGTCAATGGAGGCCCCGATGATGGCGGGTCTGCCTTCGTGGACGTAATTATTCAACGCCACGTCCAGCCACCGCTCATGACCATCTTTGCGGATAATGCGGATATCGAAGCGCGAGTCCAATGCGGCGTCCGGTCGGCGAGTCAGGCTGCGTTCCCGCACCAGTTCCCGATATTTCGGATGGACCAGGTCCCAGATGTCCATTTCGAGCAGTTCTTGGGCCGCGTATCCTGTCTGAACCGTAGTTTCCGGGTTCACGAATATCAAACTGTTGCCTTGAAAAATGAATATCGCTGCTGCCGAGGTGTCCACAACGGCGCGGAAGCGGGTCTCGCTTCGCTTGAGGTCCTCAAACAAGAGAGCGCGGTCGATGGCGGGGGCGGCCTGATCGCGCAGCACCTCAATGAAGTTGATGTCACGGTATCGGTATGGCCGGCCGGAGCGTCGCGGCCCCAGTAGCAGCCACCCGTATATCGCACTGCGGCTGTGGAGCGCAAGCAATAAATTCGCGCCTAAGGCCGTG
The DNA here is from genome assembly GCA_046753805.1 of Anaerolineales bacterium. Classification (GTDB taxonomy): domain Bacteria; phylum Chloroflexota; class Anaerolineae; order Anaerolineales; family JBHHUI01; genus JBHHUI01. The sequence continues at coordinate 87 of JBHHUI010000062.1, read as the reverse complement.
AGTTGCGCTTCGTCGACGCGCAGCTCTGCCGGCAGGGCTGCGCCAGGTGCCAGGTACACTGTATGATCGATCTCGCGTAGATAGGAT
>JBHHUI010000061.1:0-9369 GCA_046753805.1 Anaerolineales bacterium | reverse complement strand
GATCACGATCACCGTGGCGAACGCACCGACCAGCCGAAACCAGAGACTACGCATGCGGCCTCATTCGTCGGCGAACCGATAACCGATGCCGCGCACCGTAAGGATGTATCGCGGCGTGTGTGGGTCCGGCTCTAGTTTGCGCCGCAGGTTCTTAATGTGCTGGTCGATGGTGCGTTCGTACCCTTCAAATGCATTGCCCTGCGTCTGGTCCAGTAACTGCAGGCGCGTGAGCACCTGTCCGGGGCGACGCGCCAGGGCCGCCAGCAAGCCAAACTCGGTCTGGGTGAGTTCGACGGCTTGATCGCCGGCGCGCACCCGCCGCCGAGACAGGTCCACGTGTACGTCTCCGACCTCGATCACTTCCGTTTGGTTTTCGGTCGGACCGGCCCGCCGCAACACCGTGCGCACGCGCGCCACCAACTCGCGCGGCGAAAACGGTTTGGTGATGTAATCGTCCGCGCCAAGTTCGAGGCCGAGCAGCTTGTCGATTTCCTCGCTCCGCGCTGTCAGCATGATGATGGGCACATTCGAGTCGCGCCGGATCGTCCGGCAGACTTCAAGGCCGTCCAGCTTCGGCAGCGCCAGATCGAGCACCACCAGTGAGGGTTTTTCACGACGAAATGCAAACAGCCCTTGCTCGCCGTCCGTCGCGGTCACAACGGTGTAGCCGGCTTCTTCGAGATACATGCGTACCAGCCGCACAATCTTGGCTTCGTCTTCGATGACAAGAATCGTCTTAGCCATGGAGGGAAGTATAAACGCAGAAACGGGCAGCGGACATCCTGCTTCCGCTGCCCTGCAATAGCTCTAGCTGACTTTCTTGCTCACTGCGACGAATGGTCCGCGTCGGGCGTGGCGCCGGCGCGCCCGCCGAGCGTTCGGACTACCCACACGATACCGAGCACAACCAGCGCGACGAGGCCGAGTTGGAAGAGCCAGCCCAGTAGCATGAACGGCAGACCAAACCAGCCGCCCCCCATCATTCCGTAACTGCCCAGACCCATCATGCCATAGCCGCCCATATGACCGGCGAAGCCGTGCGCCGCGAAGCCGCCAAAGCCAAGCGCGGGACCGAACAACGCTCCCACGAGAAACGCGCCCACAGCGAGTGCGATGATTAGAACTGTCGTACCAATGGTTTTCATAATTTAGCTCCACGTGATGCGAACCTTTCCAATCTGATTAGCCGGTCTGCAGCTCGCCCGCGTTTGTGTGACAGCCGCCGTACCCGCCCATGAAGCCCGCGCCCATGTGGTCGAGAATCCAGAGGTAGTCGCCGCCCATCTGCTCCAGCATCCAGTCAGCCTGTTCCTCGGTGACCACGCCGTCCGCGACGGCCTGGTCAAGTCCAGCCGCCATCGAGGTTTCCAGCGCGGCGGCCAGTTCGTCCTGGCTCACGCCCCGCGCTGCAGCGATCTCGACCAGCGTGTTGCCGCTTGCCAGTTCGGCCTCAAGGTCTTCGGTGGTCAGTCCCAACCCATCGGCCAGCCCGTCCCAAACCAGAGTGTGCACGCTTCGCGCGCCGGTCGCCCACATCCAATCGTGCATGCCTTCGTGGTCGAAGTCGCCGTACGCATTACCTTCCATCATCCCGTAGCCACCCATGTGACCGGAGCCCATCCCGTAGCCGCCCCAGGGCAAGCGTGAAGGCGGCGCTGTCTGCGCCAGAGCCGTCCCGGCCAACAGACCGCCTGCGATGACGGCAACGCCGACGCCGACGATCAAAGCTGTTCGTGATTTTGTGTTGTTCATTGTCCTCTCCAGATTTCTGCGCCGTTCAGCGCGCTTGATTGTCTGGAGTGTAGGTGCGCGATATGTAGGATACGTGAAGGCCGGATGATGTCGGTGTGATGTGTTGGGAGACGTCCGGGATGGAGGGGTATCCAATAGTGCGTCTCCTTCCCCGGAGCGCGATGATCCGGGGAAGGTACACCTCAGGCCTCTACAACCAGCTTGCCGTGCAACATACCCATCTGGCACTGGAAGTCGTATTCGCCGGGCGTCTCTGGCGTGAACTCTATTGGAACGGTTTCGCCGGTGGGCAGCTTGGCGCTGCGGTCAAAGTCGGGAAAGAGAACCATCTCCGAACAACTGGCTGTTTCCTGCCGGGTAAAGTTCAGGCGCACCGGCTGGCCGGCTTTGACCACCAGCACGTCGGGCGTGTAGCCGCCCTTGACGATGATATTGGTCTCTTGAACCCCACTGGCGGCGGCGATGCGCACGCCCTCTTTCTTTGAGAAGAAGAAGTACCAGACTACCAGGATCGATAGCGCCAGTGCGCCGAACAGTACGCTGATTTGTGCGATTGTCATGTAAAACTCTCCTGAGATACGACGCTCTTTGGCAGTACGTCGTACCTTGTAATCTCCTACTTTGCCGAAACGGTCGGCTTGAAGCCCCGCAGCCGCAGGGCGTTGCTGATCACAGTCACGCTGCTAAGCGCCATGGCGGCGCTGGCGATGATCGGGCTGAGCAGGATGCCGAAGAAGGGGAACAGCACCCCGGCGGCGACCGGCACACCCAACGAGTTGTAGATAAAGCTGCCGAACAGATTCTGTTTGATGTTGCGCATGGTGGCTTTGCTCAAGTCAATCGCCACAGCCACGCCCTTCAGGCTGCCCTTGATCAGCGTGATATCGGAGGCCTCGATAGCCACATCGGTGCCGGTGCCAATCGCCAGACCGACATCGGCTTGCGCCAGTGCAGGCGCATCGTTGATGCCATCGCCGACCATGGCTACGGTTTTGCCCGCGTGTTGCAGCATCTTGACGTTGTTGGCTTTGTCTTCCGGGAGCACCTCGGCCAGCACACGGTCGACGCCTACCTGGCGGGCGATGGCTTCCGCCGTGCGGCGGTTGTCGCCGGTGATCATGACCACTTCCAGTCCCAACTTCTTGAGGTGGGCAATCGCTTCCCGGCTGTCTTCTTTGACCGTGTCCGCCACAGCGACGATGCCGGCCGCCTGTCCGGCGACCGCCACGTACATGGGCGTCTTGCCCTCATCGGCCAGTCGCTGCGCTTGTTGCTCAAGGCCATCCAGACTGGCGCCGATCTGCGCCATCATCTTGAGGTTTCCCAGCGCCAGGGCGCGCCCCTCAATTGTCGCGATGACGCCGTGACCGGGAATGGCTTCGAACCCTTCGGGGGTGCTTAATGCCAGCCCTTTGTCTTTGGCGCCTCGGACGATGGCTTCCGCCAGGGGGTGTTCGCTGACCGTTTCCACGGAGGCCGCCAGACGCAGCAGATCGGCTTCGGTGAAATCCCCATTGGCAACCACGTCGGTCAAGTCCGGCTGGCCGCGAGTGATAGTGCCGGTCTTGTCGAGCACGATGGTATTCAGCTTGTGGGCGGTCTCCAGCGCTTCGGCCGAACGGATCAAAATGCCGTTCTCGGCGCCTTTGCCGGTACCGACCATAATGGATGTCGGCGTGGCCAATCCCAGCGCGCACGGGCAGGCGATGATCAATACGGTCACTGCCGTCACCAGCGCGTGCAGCAGTTGCGGGTCCGGGCCAAAAACGAACCAGATGGCGAAACTCCAGATGGCGACCAAGATCACCACCGGTACGAAATAACCGGAAATCACATCCGCCAGGCGCTGGATGGGGGCTTTGGTACCTTGCGCCTGTTGTACCAGTTGGATGATCTGGCTCAAGGCGGTGTCTTTGCCGACCCTGGTGGCCTGGAAACGGAACGCGCCGGTCTTGTTGATCGTTGCGCCGATGACATCGTCGCCCGCTTCTTTGCTGACCGGGATCGACTCGCCGGTGATCATGCTCTCGTCCAGGGTGGATTGTCCTTCGACCACCACGCCATCTACGGGAACTTTCTCCCCGGGGCGCACGATGACCACATCGCCGACTAGCACTTCCTCGATGGGGATATCGATCTCTTCCCCGTTCCGCACCACGCGGGCCGTCTTGGCTTGCAGGCCCATCAGCTTGCGGATGGCTTCGTTGGTCTCGCCCTTGGCGCGCGCTTCCAGCAACTGCCCCAGCAGAATCAGGGCGATGATGATGGCGGTGGTGTCGAAGTACACTTCTCGCAGGCTTTCAGGGAGCACGCCGGGCAGAAAGGTGGCGACGGTGGAATACAGGTAAGCCGCACCCGTGCCCAGTGCGATCAGCGTGTTCATGTCCGCCGAACGGTGCTTGAAAGCGCTCCAGGCGCCGACGAAGAAGCGGCTACCAGACCAGAAGAGCACCGGCGTAGTCAGGACGAACAGAATCACCAGATTGATTTGGGTGGGGATCGCCTTCAAGAGCGGGAAGAACTTCCCGAAGGTGAGCAGCAGCACGCTGGCGGCCAGAATGGAGGCCAGGGTGAAGCGATTGCGCAGATCGCGGTACTCGGCCTTGCGGGAGGCTTCTTCCGCATCTTCGGGGGTGTTTTCTTTGGCCTGGGTCTCGGCCTCGTACCCCACGGCTTCAATAGCGGATCGCAGGTGGGCCAGCGTGGCTTCTCCGGCTACGTATTCCACATCAGCCTGCTGGGTAACGATGTTGACATTGGCGCGGATCACGCCGGGGGTCGCACGCAGACTCTCTTCAATGAATTTCACACAAGAAGCGCAACGCAGGTTCTTGATGCCGATGCGGGTTCTGGCCCCGCCGACGGTGTAACCGGCTTTCTTAACGGCCTGCTGCATGGCAGCCATATTAGTCTGTTCCGGGTCATACACCACATGGGCTTTGCCCGTGGCAAAGTTAACGCTGGCCTGCCGGATGCCGTCCTCGGCCTGCAAAACGCGCTCGACGGTTTGCACGCAGGAGGCGCAATCCAGATCGACGACGGGGAACTCCACTCGCTGGGGACCGCCCAGTGCCGGGTTCACGCCGGTGGTCGCTGAGGCAACCGCGCCCTCACTCCTACCCCCCTGGCCGTCAGGCCGGAGGGATGAGGTGAGGGCGTATTTGTGCGGGTCACTGTCGAAGGTGGCCGCGCACGGGTCGGAGCAAAAATAAAACGTCGCTCCCATGTGCTCGCGGGTTGCGGCGGCATTTTCGGGCTTGATCTCCATGCCGCAGACCGGGTCTATTACCATATTGATTCTCCTCAGTCAGACTCGAAGAGAGTTCAAAACCCTTCGAGTTTGCAAATTCACGAATGTTCGCAGTATAGGGTACGGGTGCTCTCGCAGGAAGCGTCAAATGCCCTATCGGCGTGCGCGCAATATGGCGTAGGCTATTTGGCCTGTATCACTCGCCGCGTTGGCTTTCGGCGACGCCGTCCACCAGTACAATGCTGTGACCAGACCGGCCGGGCGCCGCTGGAAGCGCAGCGACCTCGCGCGCCGCTGCGCTTCGCCTTCAGACTTGAGGATCGAATGGCGGCAGGAGCAGCGGAAAGAGTGCGCTGCCCACAATGGCGCCGCATTGAGACAGCGAGATCAAACCGCGCGCCGCCAAAGAGGGCGGCGCGCTATGGCAAGGCGTGCGCTGTGGTAAAGGGGAAGCCTTATCCGGCCGAGGCGACGGGTCGCTGCCGAGGTGGAGTCGCCGTCCGCGCCGATGACCGACCCCGTTTTGGCCGCGACTTGAAGGCGCGGGACAGGAGGCGATAGATGGTCAGAAACAGCAGCGTACTGCCGCTGAGCCAGTAGGTTTGGCTCACCCAGGCCAGCTCGCTGTCGGTGCCACTCATCACGCCATGTAGCATGGTTAACAGAAAGACCACAAAGCTCAGGTAGTGGACCAGGCGCCACAGGCGGCGACCGATAATGCCGCGCACATAGAAACTCAGGCTGACGACGGCCAGCAGGTAGAACGCGATCTGCCCCAGTCCCACCCAAAGCGGTTTGAAATCCACGCTGGCAAAGGGCGTCAGCACCTGTACGAGCGTGTAGTCGATATACTTGTCGCCGGTAAGGATAATGGCGTGAAAGAGGGCAAAGACAAGGCCGAGCAGGCTGGCATGTTGGTGCAGATCGAAGGCCACCGGCCCCCCGGGCCACAAGCGCGCCATTTTATTGGTGATGGTCAGCCCCAGCGCCATGGAGAACCACAACAGACCGTAGGCCACGCCCGCGCTTGCGCGGGAGATGTACCAGTAGGCCTTGGGTCCGCTGCCGGAGAAAGAAGCCCCCAGCGCCGGTACCCAGGTTGGCAACAGTACCACGGCGGCAAAGGTTCCGGCCAGCACCGCTAGCAGCACCAGCAATAGGGTGTGCAGGGCCATGGCGGGGGGCATTTCGTCCCAGGTTGTAGTTCCCTTGGGGTTTGCAGGCATCTTGATTCGCTCCTTGGTTAATTCCAGAAAAAGGCTTGCATGCGTTCGCTGCACAAAACGGGTCCGTCTTCCAGCACGGCCAGGCCGGCGAGCGCAGGGCGGGCTTCTAGCCAGGCCAGTCCGGCCTGGCTGCCCAGGATAAGCACCACTTTGGCGGCCATTTCCGCTGTGCAAACATCGGGCGCAACCACGGTTGCCGAGAGCACGTCGGTCTTGGCCGGGCGTCCGGTGCGCGGGTCCAGGATGTGATGCTGGCTAGCGCCGTTCTGCTGCCAGCGCCGGTAGTCCCGGCCGGAGGTGGCTACGCCGCCGCTGGGAATACGCAGCAGGGACAGGGTAGAGTCCGGGTCGCGGGGGTCGGTGATCCCTACCGGCCAGGCTTGCCCATCGGCGCGCGGGCCGCTGACCGCGATGTCGCCGCCCGCGTCTACCAGCGCTGGGGCCATTTTGCCGAGGCGGCGGGCGGCCTGTTCGGCAGCCCACCCTTTGGCGATCCCGCCCAGTTCCACGCGCGTCCCGGAGGGCAGCGTCACCATGTGCGTCCGTGACTGCATCTGGATCTGACGCCCGGCGCCATCCGGCTCGGGAGTGACGCGGTTATGCGGAGGTAGCGTCCGGTCGATCAGGTGCTCGAAGGAGCGGTCGTAGCCGGCGGCTTCCAGCGCGTCGAGCAGCGTGGGCGTCACCAGGCCGTCGCTGTCACGGGCAGCGCGCAGCGCGGCTTGCAGCGCTTGCCATAAGACCGGGCTCACCTGCGTGGGTTGTCCGGCGCGGCGATTGAGGCGGTTCAGTTCGCTTTCCGGCCGAAACCGGCTGAGGCCGTCTTCCCACGTTTCAAACCAGGCAGGCGCCTGCGCGGCGCGCTCGGCTGCTGCGGGCGTCTCGGCATCCATTGCAACCAGCATCTGGCAACCCATGGCGCGGAACGGTACTCGGATCATCGTTCTCCCTCAGCGCGATGACTGCGTATTGGTCACCGGCGCGGGCGCCGCCGGAGCTGGAGCCGGAGCCGGGGGTGGGGCGGCCACCACGCGCAGCGCGGGTTGGGCCGGCTGCTCTTGCGCCGGCTGCGGTTGTGGTTGGACCGGCTCGGGTTGCGGCTGGAAAACCGGCGCGGGCTGCACATTCGCCGCAATCTCGATCGGATCGGGCGGCGGAATGAGCGGCATCACCGTGGGCAACGGCGGCAGGTCGAGCGCCGAGGGTGTAGGCATGGGCGGCGGCGCCAAAGCGACCAACGTGCGCTGCGCCGGCAGCGCCACGGGCGCGGCCGCCTCCGCCACAACGATCGGCTCCTGGGCCGTCAGCGCCGCCCAGCCCCAGAGGGTGGCCGCCATCGAAGCGGCTGTGAGCAACATCTTGACGCCCGGCGCGCCCTTGGCGCGACTTTTCTTTACAGGACGTGAGGCCATTGTAATATTCTCTCTTGATCAGCCGTGTGATTAATCGTCGTCGCCTTCGTGTTCTTGCCCGTGCTCCCCGTGGTCTTCATGCTCGTGCTCGCCGTGGTCATCGTCGCCCTGCTGCTGGGTGTTGTTGGTGGACACCGAGGGGGGCGGCGTGGCGGCGTTGTAGAGCACCTGGCCGCTGTTGGCGTCCACGTAAACAGCGCCGCGGTCGGTGAGGACTTCGTAGGCTGGCGTCCCCTCGAAGAGGACTAACTCGTTGGCGGTGACGGTGGCGCCGGGCGCTGCGTTGAGCGCAACTGCTGCAGCCATGTCGGGCGAGAAGGCGTAGGCGGGCGCAGGCGGCGGGTCTGCTTGTTGGGCAACCACGGGGGCCTGAGCGACTGCAACCGGTTGGGCCGCCTGTGACTGAGCCTGCACCTGATTCAATTGCTCGGCGAGCGCCTGCTGCTGCGTGTACGCCTCCTGCAGCTGCGCGTTCGCGTCGGCGATGCGCTGGTTGGCCTCCGCCAGCCGCTGCTGATATTCTTGTTCGCGCTCCAACAGCTTTGCATCTGCGGGGGTCGGAGTGGGGGCCGCCGGTTGGTTGTCCTGCATTGACTGAGAAACTGCTGCCGATGTGGGCAGCTCCGCGACCGCCTCTGCGGGCGTCGCCGTGGCGGCTTGGCCGACTTGCGAGACTTGGGCCGCTACTCCGCCTACGACCACCAGCACAAAGGCGGTCAGCGCGGCAGCGACAATAAAAGCAGTTCGTTGTGTCATGATGTACTCCTGTATCAAAGTAAATGTAGATCGTCTGCGGCGTCTGCTGATGCGTTATTCGTTCTCTCCAATAAACCGATGACAATCGTTGCAGACGCCGGTAGTGGGTGTCTCTTGCAGGAATCCCAGCTCCGGTATTCCGTCCAGGACGTGCGCTTGGTGGCAGTCCACGCACGAGGCTGCGTTGGCTGGAGCCAGTTGCTGCCAGCGCGGCAGCAGGGCATGGAAATGGCGCTCAAAAGTGCGCGTTTTCGTGACCTCGGCGTGGCATTTCAAGCAATTGTCGTCCGCGTACGGCGTCGTAATAACCGCCGGATCGTTATAGTTTCCGCTGCGGTAGCTCACGAAATCCCCGGCGCCGGTGGTCATTGCGCTCAACCGCCCGGTGATTCCGGCGCCGCTGTGACAGTCGATGCAGCGCACGCCTTCCTGGTTGTGACGGGTGGCCAGGTCGCTGGCGGCGGCCGCGGCTTTACGTTCCACATACGTGCTCTCCGGCTCTGTGTGGCAGGAGGCGCAGAATGAATCCTGGTTTTCCAGATGGGCGGCGTAGATCGTGCCGCCGCTTAGAAAGACCAGGCCGAGCGCGACACCCCCGAGAATGAACGTGAACACATGGCGTTTGGTTAACATGGCGATGCTGTCCTTTTGCTCGGTGACGGATTTCGTCTTTACGGTTGCAGTGAGGCTCGCAAGCCCGTGATGAGCTGCTGCTTTTCTGCATCTGTGAGGCGCGCTTGAGGTTGGGTGAGCAGGTAGATTGCTGGGGGCATCGATCCTTCGGATACTGTTTCCGCTGCTTCCCCGCCGGACCTTTCTCCACGCTCCCCGGCCTCGCCGGATTCAGTGAAGAACCCTTCCGAGGCGCGCGGCTGTCCCCATTCAGAGAAATTCAGCGCGCGCCGCCCCCGCAGCGTGTCCAACGTCACCAACCACGAGATGGGGGCGACGCGGCTGTACGCCGGCCAGACGG
>JBHHUI010000060.1:0-9414 GCA_046753805.1 Anaerolineales bacterium | reverse complement strand
CGGCGAGTGGGAAACATTCCAGCCCGGCGCGACCATCAGCGTGATTTCCTGGACGCCGTCACCCTAGAGTCCGTGTTCGGATATCCACAGGTATAATCTGGCCGCCTGATGACGATTGGGCGCTGTGGTCTGCAATCCACGCCGCGCGCCATTTCAAGAGTGAATCTCGGGTGTAACTATGTCTGCATCGCCAACTCCTCCCCGTCGCTCGTTTACCGGTACGCAGATGCGCTATCTCGCCGTGGCATGGGTCGCGCTGACGATCATCGTGGGCGTGTGCACGTTTGCCGCGCTATTCTGGGCGCTGGGCGGCGGGTTCGGCAACGGCAGCGAGAGCGCGCCGACGGTTGTCGTGCAGGTGGAGGAAATTTCAACGCAGACCCCCCAGCCCGCGCCCACGGCCGCAGCGGAAGAACCGCTTCCAGAAGGCGAGGGCATCGGCGGCGGCGGTGAGGGCGTCGTCGAAGACGGCCCCCCGCCGCCCGGGAGCGAGTCTGGTATGGGGTACGGCGTGCAGTTACAGGCCGTCAACCTCGGCGACCCGGGCTACTGGATGGATCTGGCCGCGAACGGGCTCGGCTTCAACTGGATCAAGCACCAGTTCCAATGGGGTGTGTACGGAAGCGCGGGACCCGACCAGTTCGACTGGAGTGGATACGACCCGATGATGGCGGCCGCCGCCGAGCGCGGCCTCAACGTCATGCTCAGCGTGGTCGGCGCGCCGGAGTGGTCGCGCGCCATCGGCGGCACCGACGGCCCGCCCGACGACTACCAGACCTACGCCAATTTTCTGGGCACGCTGATCGACCGCTACCCGGGGCAGATCAAGGCCATTGAAGTGTGGAACGAACAGAACCTCGACCGCGACTGGCACGCCGGCGACCTGACGCTGGCGGAGGCCGATGCAGCTGAGTATGTGCGCTTGCTCCAGATCGCATATGAAGCGATCAAGGCCAAAGACCCAAGCATCATCGTGATTTCCGGCGCGCTCTCGCCCACCGGCGGCCGGACGGAGGACGATGGCCGCGTCACCGCCATTGACGATTTCGTCTACCTGCAATGGATGGTGAACGCGGGCGCGCTCAACTACGCGGATTGCGTGGGCGTCCATCACAACGGCATCAATGTCCCGCCTGACATGGCATTCGAGGCTGCGCCGGGCAGCGCCGAAGCTGCCACGTGGACGTTTACCGGCCCGTCCGGCAATCCACACCACTCGTGGAGTATGTACAGTACCATCACGGGCTACCACGATATCGTGGGCGACACGCCGCTGTGCATCACCGAATTTGGCTGGCCCAGCCGCGAAGGCCTGCGCGAAGACCTGATCGTGCGCGCGGGTTTCGAATTTGCCGCGGACAACTCGCAGGAGGAGCAGACGCAGTATGTCGTGCGGGCGTTTGAACTCTTCCGCGAACTGGGTTACGTGCGCCTCACCTTCCTCTACAACCTGAACCTGTATTCCATCGTCGACCTTGCCAGTAGCGATAACGTGTACTGGTCGCTGCTGGACTCGAACGGCGCGCCCCGCCCGGTTTTCAACGCGGTGGCCGAGATGCCCAAGCCCTAGTCGTCCAAAACGGCGCAGACCTCCGAGGTCTTGTCGTACCTGCCGCATGGCCCATCCCCTCAACCTGGAGACGTCCCCGCCGCGCACGTCCATGCTGGCGGGTCTCCATCCCACCGGCTTCGTGCGCATCGCGTCGCTGCTCGCCACGGCGTTCGCTCTCACGTTGCTCGTGTCGGGCGAGCGCGCCGTCGCCATCGACCCACCCGCGTCGGAATCGCCTCGTCCAGGCGACCCCGTCCAGTCGACGGGACTGGGCGAGACTGGGGAACCCACGGCGCTTATCGCGCCGCCGCCGGAGCTGCGAGACTGGCCGCAGCTGACCTCGCCCACACCCAGCATTCAGGTCTTCATGTGGTGGCAGCTCGACGCGGCCATCCGCGATGTGGACCTCGTGCGCGACATGGGGTTTGGCTGGGTCAAGCAGCGCATCGCCTGGCGCGACGTGGAGCCGATTGAAAAAGGCGGTTACGATTGGTTCCGGCCAGACTTCATCACGGAGTTGGTCGAGCACAAGGGCGTAGACTTGATCGTGTTGCTCGACCACCAGCCGCAGTGGGCGCAGGCTGACCCGAGCGATCTACTCTCCAACTCGCCGCCGGCGAACTACCAGGACTTCGGCGATTTCTGCAACGCATTCGCCGCGCGATATCGGGGCCGGGTGGCGGCGTACCAGGTGTGGAATGAACCGAACCTGGCGCGGGAATGGGGCAGCCAGCCGCCAAGCCCGGCTGATTATGCCCGGCTGTTGCGCGTGTGCTCCGAAGGCATCAAAGCCGCCGACCCGGACGCCATCGTCATCTCGGCCGGACTGGCCCCAACAGGCACGGACGATCCCGCCCGCGCCATGCCCGACGAGCAGTTCTTGCGCGAGATGTATGCGGCTGGCGCGCAGCCTTATTTCGACATGCTGGGCCTGAACGCGCCGGGGTATTTCGCCCCGCCCTGGGCCAGCCCGGACGTAGTTGAAGCCAAGCTGGAATTGGGCGGCAACCGCTGGGCGTCGTTCCGGCACGTGGAAGATATGCGCGCCATCATGGAAGAATTCGACGACCCGGCCAAGCAGATCGCGATACTGGAAATGGGATGGACCACCGACCCAATCCACGACGAATACCGCTGGTTCGCCGTGGATGAAGAGACCCAGGCCAAATACCTGGTGGGCGCGTACAAATGGGCTATGGAGAACTGGCAGCCATGGATCGGCTTGATGAACACGATCTACATTGCGGACCCGGACTGGACCGAAGACCGCGAGGAGTACTGGTGGGCCGTCACGTTCCCCGGCTGGCCGGAACCGGTGCTGCGCCCGGCGTATTACGCGCTGCAGGCCATGGAGAAGTAACGCCCCTACGCCCCAAACCGGGCGTCGGCGGGCATGCCGGGCTTTAGCCGCCCCGAAACATCTTTAATCGCAAGTTCAATCGCAAACACGGTCTTTACGCGTTCCTCGGCGGTCTGCACATTGCGCGGCGTGAACTCGGCCTGGTCCGCAATGCGCTGCACCGTGGCGGTAAACGTTTCATCCGGGAAGGAGTCCGCCGTGATCGTGGCAGTCTGTCCGAGCGTGATCGCCCCGTAGATATTCTCCGGTACAAAGACGGTCAGCGTCAGGTTTTCCAGATCGCCGAGGACGAACAGCGGCGCGCCGGGCGGCGCAATCTCGCCCGGCTCGACCAGGCGTGTGAGCACGACGCCGTCCGAGGTCGCCGTAATTGTCTGCTGCGTGAGCTGCCACTCGAGCAGGTCCACGGCAGCCTGCGCGGCCTCGACCTGGCCGCGCGCAGCCGTCAGTTGCTCGACGCGGGGGCCTGTCTCCGTGATCTCCAGTTGTGCTTGCGCCGCTTCCAGGTTTGCCTGCGCCACGGCCAGTTGGGTTTCGGCCACGTCCACGACATCCGGATCAGGGCCGTCCTGCACATCGGTCCACTGCGCGAGAGCGTCGTCAAGCGCGGCCTGCGCCACGGCGACGTTCGCCTGCGCAACCGCCAGGTCGATGGCGTTCGGATCGGCCAGCGCCCAGGTCAGGTCGTCCGTCGCATCTTCGAGCGCTTTCACGGCATCGTCGACGGTGTTCTGAGCGGTGATCTGCGCCTGCTGCAGTTGCAGATCGGCCTGCCGAAACGCGTGCTCGGCGTCGTCGTACGCATCCTGTGCATCCTCCAGCGTCCACGGCACGCCGTCCACCGTGATGGCGCGGTCGGGGCTGCAGTCGTGGTCTTCGACGCCGTCGCCGTTGGTATCGCGCACGCAGTTATCGATCTGGTCTCGCACCTGGGTCAGAATATCTTTGAAGTCGTCGCGGTTCTTCCGCGCCTGATCGTAGACGCCGATCACTTCGTTGATCCCCAGCAACTCCTGATTATCGCGCGCGATGGTGAGCGCATCCTGCGCATCCGCCAGTTGGTCCTGGTACCATTGGATGTCCGGGCTGACCACGCCGCGCAGGCTGCGCTCCGCATGGTCGAGCCGATCTTGGGCGGAGGCGACCGAGGCCTGCGTCTGGGCGCGTGCCAACTCCGCGTGCTGGAAGACGTCGTCGTACGCCTGCTGTGCGAGGACGAGTTGGTGTTGGGCCGCCGTGACGTTGGCCTGTGCAAGCGCCAGTTCATCCTCGGTCGCGCCCGCTGCCAGCAGATCGTAATTGGCCTGCGCGGTCATCAACACGCCGCGCGCTTGCTCCAACTGGCGCTCCAGCGCCGTCGCGTCGAGCCGCGCCAGCACCGCTCCGGCCGGCACCGTATCCCCTTCGCGGACAGAAACTTCGAGCACGCGCCCCCCCAGTTCCGCGCCAACCGTTACATCCACAGTTTCGATCAGGCCTGAGACGACGTAGCCGCCATCGTCGCTGCGCGTGAAGCTGAGGCCCATATCGGCCAGCATCTGGCGGCCTGTCTCTGTCTGCGTCACAAACAGCAGGTCCGCCGCCGTGCCGAGCACCAGGAAGGCCACAATTCCAATGATCTGTTTTCGTCGTCGCGATGGATTCTTCATAGGGTTCACCTCAGCGCATACAAGCGATGAATACGTCTTCGAGCGAGGGCGGGATCAGGTTCATCGCGCCCGGTTGCACTCCCGCCTGTGAGAGTTCCGTGGCAATAGGCTCGCGCAGCTGGGTCACATCCGGGGCTATTACGTGCACGAGCGACCCGTACAACACCACGTCGTGGAGCGCAAGCCGCCCGGCGGCGCGCGCGGCGCGCAGCGCCTTCACAGCCCCGGCCGGATCGTCCGGCGCGAGTTCGAGTATCTGGTCTTGCATCACGTCCAATTTAATTTCCGCCGGCGCGCCCTCCGCGATCAGCGCGCCGCGTTGGATAAACGCCAGTCGGTGGCAGCGTTCGGCTTCGTCCATATAGTGCGTTGTAACGAAGACTGCGATGCCGTCGGCGGCCAGGCTGTAGAGCAGCCGCCAGAACGCCCGGCGCGAGATGGGGTCCACGCCCGCTGTCGGCTCGTCCAGAAAGACCAGTTCCGGCCGGTGCAGCACCGCCGCGCCGAGCGCCAGCCGCTGCCGCCAGCCGCCGGAAAGATCGCGGGTGCGCACGCGCTCGCGGCCGACGAGGTCCGCCATGCGCAGCGACTGCTGCACGCGCGCGGCCAGCAACGTTCCATTCAGACCATAGGAGCGTCCGTAGAAGTGTAGGTTTTCGAGCACGGTCAGATCGTTGTACAGGCTGAAGCGTTGCGACATATAACCGATGCGCGGGCGAATCTCCCCCGGCCGCTCTGCGACCGGCACGCCGAGCACCTGCACGCTGCCGGCGGTGGGCTGCAACAGGCCGAGCATCATGCGGATGGTGGTGGTCTTGCCGGAACCGTTCGGCCCCAGCAATCCAAATATCTCGCCGCGCCCGACGACGAAGTCGATGCCGGCCACAGCGGTGAAGTCGCCAAAGCGTTTCACCAGGCCTCGAACCACAATAGCGGCGTTGCTCTCTGACATCGAACGGCCCCTAATTCAAGGCGCGGCGCACGTAACGCAGCGAGAATGACACGATGACGATCCCCAGCCCCGCCAGCGCCAGCACATTGGGCCACAGCACATCCAGGCCGACGCCCTTCAGCAGCAAGCCGCGCAGGATCACGAGCCAGTGGTGGGCCGGGATGAAATTGGCGATGAACTGCAGAGCGCGCGGCATCGATTCGACGGGCGCGGCATAGCCCGTGAACATGAAATCAAAAAAGCCCACCACAAACACGAGCAGGAAGGCCTGATGTTGCGTGCGCGACATGACGGAAATGACCAGACCCTTGCCCAGTTCGACCACGATGTAGCCCGCAGCCAGCAAGAGCAGCAGCGGCAGCGATCCGCGCACTGGCACGTCAAACGCCAGGTACACCAGCCCAAGCATGAGAACAAAGTCGACGAAGCTGACGAGCATCGCAGGGATGGATTTGCCGACGATGATCTCGAGCGAGCGGAACGGCATCACAAGCAGCTGCTCCAGCGTGCCCAGTTCGCGTTCGCGGCTGAAGGCCATCGCAACCAGGATCAGGACGGTGAACTCCAGCATCAACGCGAGCTCTGCCGGCGTGGTATAGAGCGCCTCACTTAGCGCCTCGTTGAACCACACGCGCACGCTCGGCGCACTCGCGGCCAGCAGCTCGTCCGGCCCGAAGCGCGCCGCCACGATCTCCACATTCATTTCGGCGGCGACGCCGTCCAGCGTGCGCATCACAGCGGTGGCGGCGGTGCTCTGCGCGCCGTTGAGCAGCACCTGTAGCGTCGGGCGGTCGGAGGCCGCCGAGCCGAGTCGACCCGACCTGGTGGCCGGGCGGGACCGGGCGCGCGCAGCAAAGTCGGGCGGGATGACGAGGGCGGCGTTGATCGCATCGCGCCGCAGCGCATCTTCCAGCAGCGCCGCTTCGGTTACGTATTCCGGCGGCGCGAAGGTATCCGTGTTGACGAGGCGCGTTACCAGTGCACGGCTGGCGGGCGTGCGGTCGTGATCGAGTACCATGAACGGCAAGTTGGTGATCGGGCGCGAGGTAGCCCACCCCACCAGCAGCAATTCGAGCGCGCCGCCGAGCACCATGAACGCGGGGAATCCCCAATTACGGATCAGGTGAATGAATTCTTTGCCGACCAGGCTGCGGATACGGGTGAGCATGGCTAGCGGAGTTTCTTTTTGAAGAATAATGCGGCGACGCCCGTAAACGCCACGCCCAAGACGATCAGCGCCAGCGCGGACGGCCAGAGTACGTCCAGCCCGACCCCGG
Source organism: Anaerolineales bacterium (assembly GCA_046753805.1). Lineage (GTDB taxonomy): Bacteria > Chloroflexota > Anaerolineae > Anaerolineales > JBHHUI01 > JBHHUI01. Next base: position 2,624 of record JBHHUI010000060.1, on the reverse strand, counting down.
TCAGAAAGGCCGCACGCGTAATGACGGCGTAGTGCGTTCCGGGCAGAAACATCGACTCCAGCCGCATGAGTTCCGGCATAGAGGCGATGGGGAAGAAGATGCCGGTCAAAAAGAAACCGGGGAACAGAATCACCAGAAACGAAGCCGCCAGCGCCATCGGCTGCGTGCGGATGAAAACGCCCAGCACCATGCTCATACTGAGAATGGCAAATAGGAATACAACCGACAGCAGCAGGTAGAGCACAAAACTGCCCCGGAACGGCACGCCAAACCAGAAGCGCGCCAGCGCCGTCATGAGGAAGACGTTGACGATGCCCGCCAGGACATAGGGGATCATCTTCCCCAGCAGCAACTCGGCGCGGCCAACCGGCGTGGCCAGCAGTTGCTCCATTGTGCCGTGCTCGTGCTCGCGGGCTAGGGTCAGCGCCACCGTCATGCCGGGCAGCCCGATCACCATCGACAGCAGGCCGGGCACCATGTCCACGGCTGCTTCGAGGCTCGGGTTAAACCAGATCCGCACGCGCAGGTCGAGCGGCTCCAGCGTCTGCGCCGACAGCCCCACGGCGGCCAGTTGCCGGTCCAGTTCGTGCAATGCAAACTCCCGCGCGCGGCGACCAATGTGCGCGACTGCAAATCCGCCGCTCGCCGGTTCCGTGCCATCGACGAGCACTTGCAGCGCCATGCCGCGCAGCGCGAGCAGCTCGCGCTCGAAGTTCGGCGGCACGATGAGGGCAGCCTTGACCCGTCCCTGCAGCAAGAGGCGCTCCAGGTCGGCGTACGAGTCCACCTGGGCGTACAGGTCCAGATCGTCGCCGACCACAATGCGGTCGAGGAAGGCGCGCGACACGCGGCTGCGGTCCATGTCGAGCACGGCAACCGGTATATGGTTGATGTCAGTGGTGACCGCATAGGCCATCACAAACAGCAACGCCGTCGGTGTGAACACAACCAGCGCAATCGTGGTCCGGTCGCGCAGGATATGGCGTATTTCTTTGAGCGTGACTGCGCGCAGATGGCTGAAGGACATCTCAGGTTTCGTCCATAGCCTGGATCAGCGAGATGAAGGCCTCTTCCATTTGCGGCTGCGTGCGCCGCAGGCCGCGATAGCCGATACCCTGCGCCTGCAGGCGTTCTTCGAGCAGCGGCAGGCGTTCGTCGGCCGAGTCGAAGAACACGCGCAACAAATCGCCATAGATTTGCGTCTCGAGTACGCCGGAAAACCCTTCCAGCAGACGCTGGGTGCTTTCCAGGTCGTCCGGGCGGAATTCGACCAGATCGCCTACCAGCCGGTCGCGGATGCCGCGCGGCGTGTCACAGATAATCATGCGCCCGGCGTACATCAGGCCGACATGCTCGCAGCGCTCGGCTTCGTCCATATACGGCGTGCTGATGAGGATGGTCGTTCCCTGCAAGCGTAGGTCGGAGAGGATGTCCCAGAACTCGCGGCGCGAGACCGGATCGACGCCGGTAGTCGGTTCGTCCAGCAACAACAGCTCAGGCTCGTGTACGAGCGTGCAGGCCAATGCGAGTTTCTTCTGCATGCCGCCCGACAGATGCGCTGCGCGCCGGTTGCGGAATTGCGCCAGTTGTGCGAACTCCAGCAGCCGCTCCGTGCGCTCGCGGCGGCGCGCGCCGGTCACGCCGTACAGATCGGCGAAGAAAGCGAGGTTTTCTGCGACCGATAGGTCTCCATACAGGCTGAACTGCTGCGCCATGTAGCCGAGGTGCGGCTTGATGGACTCTGGCTGCCGTTCGAGGTCGAAGCCGGCCACAGTGGCGGCGCCGGCGGTGATATCGAGCAGCCCGGCGAGCAGGCGCAGCGTCGTCGTTTTGCCGGCCCCGTCCGGACCGACCAGGCCGAAGATTTCGCCGCGCATGACGCGGAGGTCGAGCGCGGCGACGGCGCGCACCTTGCGAAAATCGCGCGTCAGCGCCCGGGTCTCGATAATGGCAGCGTCTGTCACTTCTTGACCAGGCGCACGATCCACAACGCCAACAGCGCCCCGAGAGCCGGTTCGGTGGCGACGCCGAGGAACTTGACGGTCGCGCTGAATCCGAGCGCGGGGATGGCGAACCAGTCCAGCAGGCCCACCCCAAGGGTGACAGCTACTGCCACAATGTAGTCGCCGGTGACGCCAATTGGCCGGTTATCTTTCCAGATCACACCGGCGACCGCGCCGACAATGAACCCAATTACGGCCAGCGGAAAGAGTAAGATTACGATCTCCATTTCATGAACTCCTGGGGGTGAATCGAATGGGACTGCTGCTGTCTGGGCTTACGCCCTCTGTGCGAAGTGAGGAGACCTCCGAGGTCTTCGGTGACGGATCACGCGCGCAACCCATCGAGCAGCAGCCGGCTGCCGGCCGCCGTCTGTTCCGTCCAGTCGAATGTGTCCGGCGCGACCACGTACAGGACGAGCAGCCCCTCGTACAGAGCCATCAATGTGATGGCAGCTTTGTCGGCATCGACCGCCCGCAGTTCGCCGCGCGTTGTCCCCTGCTCGATGAGTCGGCGCAACTGAGCGCGCATCTCGCCATAGGATTGCTGCAGCGCTTCGTTCACGGCAAAGTCCCGCTCGGCGCTGGCGTAAAACTCAAACGTGATTGGCGCCAGTTCCAGGA
>JBHHUI010000059.1:0-9426 GCA_046753805.1 Anaerolineales bacterium | reverse complement strand
AAGAAATCACGCGCGAAAAGCCCGAGCGCACGCTTGTGCGTTCAAAGCGCAGGCGCGGCGGGCGCAACTCGCAGGGCCGGATTTCCGTACGTCATCGCGGGGGTGGGCATCGTAAACATTATCGCGTGGTCGATTTCAAGCGCGACAAGGCGGATATCCCGGCGACTGTGGTCTCGATTGAATACGATCCGAATCGGTCGGCGCGGATTGCGCTGCTGCATTATGTCGACGGAGAAAAACGATATATTCTCGCGCCCGTCGGATTAAGCGTGGGCGACGAGATCGTGTCAGGTCCAAATGCGGAGATTCGCCCGGGGAATGCCTTGCCGCTGGCGCGCATTCCACTAGGAACGCAGATTCACAACATTGAATTGAAGCCCGGCCGGGGCGGACAGATCGTGCGCTCGGCGGGAGCCTCCGCGCAGCTGGTTGCTAAAGAAGGCGCATATGCGCAGGTCCGACTGCCTTCCGGCGAGGTGCGGCTCGTCTGGCAAACCTGTTCCGCTACCATCGGCGAAGTCGGCAATGTCGATCATCAGAACGTCAACCTCGGTAAGGCGGGACGCAAGCGTCACCGGGGTATACGCCCGACGGTGCGCGGTTCGGCGATGTCGCCGCGCGATCATCCCCACGGGGGCGGCGAGGGCCGCCAGGGCGTGGGGATGCCGGGTCCAAAGACTCCCTGGGGTAAGCCGGCGCGGGGTGTGCGCACGCGGCGAAACAAGAAGACGAACAAGTTCATTATCCGACGGCGCGGAAAGCGGCGGCGATGATTGATTTCGCGCAGCGCGAAGCAGTTGTGCGCCACGCGGAATGGACGGAGTTTAGCAATGTCACGTTCACTTAAAAAGGGGCCATATTTCGAGAAGAAGCTGCTCGCCCGCATCGAAGGTATGAACGAGCGGGGTGAAAAGCGCGTTGTGCGGACCTGGAGCCGAGCGACGACGGTTTTCCCGCAGATGGTCGGGCACACAATCGCAGTCCACGACGGGCGTCGCCATGTGCCGATCTATATCACCGAAAACATGGTCGGTCACAAGCTGGGTGAGTTCGCGCCGACGCGCACCTTCCGCGGACATTTCGGGCGCGATCGTTCGTCGGTACGGTAGCCCCCGAAACGGAGAATGAGATCGCAAATGGCAGAGCAACTCATCCGTGCATCCGCACAGCGTGTACCTGGTTCAGCCCAAAAGGCGCGTCTCGTCGCAGACCAGGTGCGTGGTGTATCGGCCCTCGATGCCCTGGATCGCCTGAAATTCATGCCGCACAAGGCGGCGCGACAGGTCGCCAAGGTGGTCCGATCGGCCGTGGCCAATGCCGAAGAAGCCTATGGTCTTGACGCCGAAGAGCTATACGTGCATACGGTCGCCGTGGACGAAGGTCCGACCCGCCGCTGGCGACGCTTTGGCGCGCGCGGGCGCTGGAAGCCCATTCTACGGCGCACATCGCACATCACTGTGTTGTTGGCCTCACATGAAGAGTTGGGAGAGGAAAGCACCTAAATGGGACGCAAGGTACATCCGATCGGATATCGGCTCAAGATCATCAAAGATTGGGATGCGCGCTGGTTCGCCGAAGGCAAAACCTACACTGAGCACCTCCACGAGGATTTCGCCATCCGCAAGCTGGTGGGGCGCCACGACCGGCGCGCCGGCATTTCCAAAGTGGAGATCGAGCGCTTCCCGAACCTCGTGCATGTGACGATCCACACGGCCAAACCGGGCATCGTCATCGGGCGCAAGGGAGCACAGGTGAAGGAGTTGCGTAGCGACCTCGAATCGCTTTGCGGCACGAAGGTCAAGGTGGATGTCGAGGAAATCTCGGCGCCGGACCTGGATGCGAAACTGGTAGCCGAAAACGTTGCCAGCCAACTCGAGCGGCGCATTGGCTACAGCCGGGCGATGAAACGCGCCATTGGTCAGGCGATGCGGCAGGGCGCGAAGGGAATCAAGATCATGGTAGCCGGTCGGCTCGGCGGCTCGGAGATGTCGCGCCGCAACTGGATGCGCGACGGGCGCGTGCCGCTACAGACCTTGCGCGCGGACATCGATTATGCGAGGGCCGAAGCGCATACCACCTATGGGCGCATCGGGGTAAAGGTGTGGGTGTACACCGGTGACGTTCTTCATGACGATCAGCCGGAAGCTACGGATGTGTATGTAAGCGAATAACAATTCACAACCGTGAATTGGCGATGATTGAGAATTAACCATGTTAATGCCGAAGCGAGTAAAGTACCGCAAGCAAATGCGTGGTCGTATGCGAGGCAAGGCCTCGCGCGGCGCCGAGATCAATTTTGGAGATTTTGCGCTTCAGGCTATGGAGCCGGGCTGGATCACCCAGCGCCAGATCGAAGCTGCGCGGCGGGCTGTCGTGCGCCAGATGAAGCGGCGCGGCAAGGTCTGGATCCGTATTTTCCCGGACAAGCCTGTTACGCAGAAAGCCGCCGAAACCCGGATGGGCAAGGGCAAGGGCACGGTGGACCACTGGGTCGCTGTTGTAAAACCTGGTCGCATCCTGTTCGAAGTGGGCGGCACATCGGAAGACGTTGCCCGTGAAGCGCTGCGCCTGGCCGCCCATAAGTTGCCTATCAAGGTGCAGTTCCGGGTGCGCGCGGACTACATCGAGCACGCCGAGGACTAGTCGATGGAAGCGCAAGAAATCCGCGATCTCTCGAAAGAAGATCTCGAGAGCAAAATTGAAGACCAGCGCGAAGAGCTTTTCAAGCTGCGCTTTCAGATATCCGTTGGTCAGGTGGTCGACACGTCGCGGCTACGCAAGACCCGGCTCGACCTAGCTCGTCTGCTGACCGAGCAGCGCGCCCGCGAAATCGCCGGCCATTTTCAGGCGGCGGAGGCACAATAGTTATGGCAAATGCTCGCCGACGGCTGACCGGCAAAGTGGTCAGCGACAAAATGGACAAGACCGTTGTGGTGGAAGTGATCAGCACGAAGATCCATCCGCTGTATCACAAAGTAATCCGCACAAAACGGCGCTATATGGCGCATGACGAATCGAATGCCGCGCAGATCGGCGACGGTGTGGAGATTGTCGAATCGAAGCCAATCAGCCGGCGCAAGCGCTGGGTCGTGCAGCAGGTGCTGTCACGCACTGCGGTCGCTGAAGCCGTCGAAAGCGAGGCGGAGGCTGAATCATGATTCAGCAGGAATCGCGGCTCAAGATTGCCGACAACTCCGGCGCGCGCGAGGTGCTGGTTATTCGGGTGCTGGGCGGGTCGCGCCGACGGTATGGCCGCATCGGAGACATGGTTGTGGTAACGATTAAGGACGCGGTTCCCCATTCCGGTGTGAAGAAAAGCGACGTTGTCAAGGCTGTCATTGTGCGGACGGCGAAGGAATATCGCCGCGACGACGGCTCGTACATCCGCTTCGACGATAACGCCGCCGTGTTGCTGGATGGCGAGACAAAAAACCCGCGCGGCACGCGTATCTTTGGTCCGGTGGCGCGCGAGCTACGCGAAAAGGGCTACATGAAAATCGTATCATTGGCCCCGGAAGTGCTTTAGGGATTAAGCCTATGGGTCCGAAAATAAAGCGCGGTGACACGGTGGAGGTCGTCAGCGGCAATGAGGCCGGGGCGCGCGGTGAAGTGTTGCGCGTGTTGCCGCACAAAAACCGCCTCGTGGTGCAGGGTCTCAACATCCGCAAGAAACATCAGAAGCAGATGCAGACCGGCGGCCAGCGGCAGTTGCCAAGTGGCATCATCGAATTCGAGGGCACGATGCACCTCTCGAACGTGATGGTGGTGTGCCCGAGTTGTGACGAGCCGACTCGCGTGGGTATCCAGCGTGAAGATGGGCGGCGCGTACGTGTGTGTCGCAAGTGCGAAGGGCTGCTGGACTAACAGCCCGGCCAATTGGTAGAACCAGGCATGTCAAAGCTTCAAAAACAATACACCGAGCAGGTATTACCGGCGCTCATGGAGGAGTTTAAGTTCCGCAATCCCATGGAAGCGCCAAACGTAAAAAAGGTGGTCGTCAACATCGGGCTGGGCGAGGCGTTGGATAACGCCAAAGCGCTCGACGCCGCCGTGGGCGATTTGACGACTGTGACGGGGCAGAAGCCCGTGGTCACGCTCGCGCGCAAGAGCATCGCCAATTTCAAATTACGCGAAGGGCGCGCCATCGGCGCAAAAGTGACGCTGCGTGGCGAGCGGATGTGGTCATTTCTGGATCGCCTGATGAATGTGGCGCTGCCGCGTGTGCGCGACTTCCGTGGGATTTCGCCGGCGTCGTTTGACGGGCGCGGCAATTACACGCTCGGCCTGCGCGAGCAGCTGGTGTTTCCGGAGATTGACTACGACAAAATCGACAAAGTACGCGGCATGGAAATCACGGTCGTGACCTCGGCCACCAACGACGAACATGCGCGCCGCATGCTTAGCTTGATGGGCATGCCGTTTCGGCGGGAGATGAATTAGTATGGCTAAGAAGGCAATGCAATATCGCGAGCAGCGCCGCAAGTACAAGGTTCGCATCCGCAATCGCTGTAAGGTCTGCGGCAGACCGCGCGGTTATATTCGGCGGTTCGGGCTTTGTCGCATTTGTTTCCGCGAGTTCGCGCTTGACGGCAAGATTCCCGGCGTAGTGAAGTCGTCCTGGTAGGGGTGTTCCATGAGTATGAGTGATCCTATCGCCGACATGCTGACTCGCATCCGCAACGCGGCCCTGGCTGGGCAGAAAGTCACTACTGTACCGGGGTCGAAGCTCAAATCGGCTATTGCCCAAATCCTTGTGGACGAGGGGTATATCGAGGGCTTCGAACTGATCGAAACCGATGGCCCGCAGCCCGTGCTGCGCGTCAACCTGAAATATGTCGGCGAACGCCGCAAGCGCGAACCGGTCATTTCGGGGCTGCGCCGTGTCAGCAAGCCGGGGCGGCGCGTCTACACAAACAAGCGCGAGATTCCGCGGGTGTTGCAGGGCATGGGGATCGCCATCCTGTCAACGCCCAAAGGCGTCATGACTGGCCGCAAGGCGCGCTCGATGGGCGTGGGCGGCGAAGTGCTTTGCCACATCTGGTGATGGAGCGTTAAGAAATGTCACGGATTGGTGTGCAGCCAGTAACAATTCCGACTGGCGTAAAAGTTGAAATCAATAACGGACAGGTTAAAGTCAAAGGTCCAAAAGGCGAGCTTACGCGCGAGTTCCCGCCGGTCGTCTCGGTGAAAATAGACGGCGACTCGCTGGTGGTGGAAAAGCTGGAAGAGTCCAAGTGGGCCGCTTCCATGTATGGCACCACGCGCTCGCTCGTAAGTAATATGGTGACCGGGGTGAGCGACGGCTGGCGCAAGCGACTCGAAATCCACGGCGTGGGCTATCGCGCCGAACTACAAGGCGCGAAACTTGTCATGAGCCTTGGCTTTTCGCACCCGATCGAGATGGAGCCGCCAGACGGGATCACCTTCGAGGTAGATCCGAAAGCGGGGACCATTGACGTAATCGGGGCTGACAAAGAAACTGTCGGTCAGGTTGCATCGGAGATTCGGGCTTGGCGGCCGCCGGAACCATACAAGGGCAAGGGCGTCCGCTATCAGGGCGAGTACGTGCGCCGCAAGGCTGGCAAGGCAGGAAAGGCAGCTTAACATGGCAAAACAGTCACGCGAACAGGCGCGGAAGCGGCGTCATGCGCGGGTGCGAAAGAAGATCGCCGGTACGGCGGAACGGCCGCGCCTGAATATTTATCGCAGCTTGGCCCACATCTATGCGCAACTGATTGACGATCATTCCGGGACGACTCTCGTGCAGGCCTCGAGTATCGAGGCGGCGACCCGCACCGCGCTTGCCGACAAGACCAAAGTGGAGCAGGCGGCCGTCGTCGGCGCGCAGCTCGCCGAACGTGCAAAATCGGCCGGTGTGACGACGGTCGTATTCGACCGCGGCGGCTTCAAATACCATGGCCGCGTCAAGGCGTTGGCCGATGCCGCGCGCGAAGCCGGGCTGAAGATTTAGGAGACCTTGCACATGCGAAGAATGAACCGTTACAACGACGACCGACCCGAACTCGACGAACGCATCGTGGATATCAACCGCGTGGCAAAGGTCATCAAGGGTGGCCGCCGCTTCGCATTTCGGACTATCGTGGTCGTGGGCGATAACAACGGTAAGGTCGGCGTCGGCGTCGGCAAGGCGAAGAATGTGCCCGACTCGATCCGCAAGGGAAGCGACCGTTCGCGCAAGAACATGAAGGCGGTACCCATGGTGGGTACTACCATTCCGCACGAGGTCATGGCAGTGCACGGCGGCGCGCGCGTCTTTCTCAAACCCGCCGCGCCCGGCACGGGTGTCATCGCCGGCGGCGGCGTGCGCGCGGTCCTGGAATGTGTGGGCATCAAGGATATACTTACCAAGTCGATGGGCAGCCAGAATGTGCTCAATGTGGTCTATGCGACCATCAAGGGTCTGCAAAGCATGAAAGACCCGGTGCAGGAAGCTGCGCGCCGTGGTAAACCAATCGAAGACGTGATGCCGTTTTGGAGCAAGACCGATAATGGCTAAGAAAAAGGCGCCGCTGTTGCGCATTACATTGGTGCGCAGCCCAATTGGAAACACCCAACGGCATAAGGACACGATCCGGGCGCTGGGGCTGCGGCGGCTGCATATGACGGTCGAGCAAAAAGATACGCCCCAGCTGCGCGGTATGCTCTACAAAGTGGCGCACCTGGTAGAGGTGGAAGAGGTGGCCGAATGAAGTTGCACGACCTGAAACGCGCTCCGGGCGCAAAGCGTAAGCGCAACCGCGTCGGCCGCGGTATCGCCGCCGGTCAGGGTAAAACTGCCGGTCGCGGCACAAAGGGACAGGGCGCGCGCCGCGGTTCGGGTGGAGCGCTGTACCGCGAAGGCGGAAATCTGCCATTCGTAAGAAAGCTGCCATTCAAACGCGGCTTTACGAATATTAATCGAGTTGAGTATGCAGAAGTGAATCTGGACCAGCTTGAGCAGCGCTTCGAGGCCGGCGCAGTCGTGTCCCCCGAGAGCCTGGCGGCGAGAGGGTTCCTGAAGGACCCCCACGATGCGCCGGTCGTCGTGCTGGGGCGTGGCGAGTTGGGCAAATCGCTCACGGTCCGCGCGCACCGTGTATCCAAGCCGGCGCGAGCCAAGATCGAGGCGGCGGGCGGTTCCATCGAGCTGCTCCCGTTGCAGGGTACACCCGGCAAGCAGGACTGAGGGGCGGGAAACGGAGTTCTCCATGCGTCAGCGATTCGCCGGATTCCGGCGTCTGTGGACTGCAACAGACCTGCGCAATCGAATTCTGATTACGATTGCGTTGCTGATAACCTACCGCCTGGCGGCGCATGTGCCGGTGCCCGGTGTGGACCGAGAGGCCATCGCCGCCGTGCTCGACTCTGCGACCGGCACGGGCAACCTGCTGGGATTGTTCGATCTGCTGTCCGGCGGGACGGTGTCGAACTTCTCCGTGCTGGCGATGGGGGTTTACCCCTACATCACGGCGCAGATTATTCTGCAGCTGTTGATCCCGATTATCCCGGCGCTGAAAGCGCGCATGGAGGACGACCCGCGCGAAGGCCGCCAGTGGATGGAGAAGTGGACCTACTATCTGGCTATCCCAATGGCATTCTTGAATGCCATCGGGCAGATCCGGCTCTTCCAAACCGGCGGTGTGCAAATATTGCCGCATTTCGGATTCTCGGGCGAAAACCTGTTACCCACCATCACAACGCTTGTCACGATGACGGGCGGCACGATGTTTGCTATCTGGCTGGGTGAGTTGATCTCGGAATACGGTATCCGAAACCAGGGGCTTTCGCTCATCATCTTTAGCGGAATCGTCGCCCGCATGCCGCAAAGCGTCGGCGCGCTGTGGGCCGATGAGCAGACGCGCTATGTTGCCGTGGGCCTGTTTGTATTGTTGGCGGCCATCACCGTGTTCGCTATTGTGGTTGTAACACAGGGGCGGCGCAATGTGCCGGTGATGTACCCGGGCCGGCGAGTGGGAAATCGCCAGTCCATGCCGGTGCGGGGCACGCTCCCGCTGCTTGTCAACATGGCGGGCATGATCCCGATCATCTTCGCCAGCGCAATCCTGAGTTTTCCGGCCATCATTGCGGGGCTGTTCCTGGGCAGCCAGACGGCGTGGGTGCGCAGTTTGTCGCTCGCGGTACAAAATCTGTTCGCCAATCCGCAGAATAGCGGCTATATCACGATCTACTTTTTCATGGTGGTGCTTTTCACGTTTTTCTATACCGACGTGCTCTTCCAGCAGCAGAACTATGGCGAGAACTTGAAACGTTCCGGCGCACAGGTGCCGGGTGTGACGCGCGGCGCGCCTACACAGCGCTACCTGAACAAGGTGCTGCGGCGTATCACGTTGCCGGGCGCGTTCTTGCTCGGCGCGGTGGCTGTGTTGCCGTTCCTCGCGGGTTTGCTCTTTGTGGGGTTGCCGACTGGCGGGCACCAGGGCTTCTTTGCGATCGGCTCGGGCCTGCTGATCGTCGTCGGCGTTGTGAAAGAGATGTTCTTTGGGCTGGAGACTGAGCTGAAGCTGCGCGGGTATGACGACGCGCTGCTCATCCGGTGAGTCTCCGGATGCCGAGCTATTTTGTCATGCTGGGACCGCCGGGCGCGGGCAAGGGAACCCAGGCGAAAATTCTTTCGGAGCGGCTCGGATTCGCTCACATATCCACCGGCGACCTGTTTCGAGACAACATCGAGCGGAAGACCGATCTTGGACGGCAGGTGGAGGAGATTCTCGCGGCCGGCGCCCTGGTTCCGGATGAAGTCACGGTGGCCATGGTGCGCGACCGGCTGCAGTGGCCCGATTGTCAGACGGGCGCAGTGCTGGACGGGTTTCCGCGCACGCCCGGCCAGGCAGCGGCGCTCGATGTATTGTTGGCCGAGTGGGGCGCGGCTGTAACGCTCGTCCCTTACATTCGTGTGAGCGAGGCGCTGCTCGTCGAACGTTTGACCGGGCGGCGTACAGATAAGAACACTGGACAAATCTATCACTTGAAGTACAATCCGCCGCCGCCGGATGCCGACCTCATTCATCGGCCCGACGATCAGGAAGACACCGTCCGTACGCGATTGGCGGAATATCATAAGAACACCGCCCCGCTGGTGGAGTATTATCGGGACAAAGGTGTGCTCAAAGAAATCGACGGCGAACGAGCCATCGAGGCTGTTACGGAAGACCTGATCGATGGTGTGCGCGCCGGCATGCTGGCATGATCGTAATCAAGTCGCAAAAAGAACTCGACCGCATGCGGACGGCTGGGCGGGTGGTTGCGACGACATTGCAGGAAATACAGGAGCGGATCAGACCGGGAATTACCACCGCCGAAATTGATAAGCTGGCCGCGAGAACACTCGCGAAATTGGGCGCGGAGTCGCCGTTTCTCGGGTACCCGAACGTTCACGACCGGCGGCGACCGTTTCCGGGCGTGGTT
>JBHHUI010000058.1:0-9515 GCA_046753805.1 Anaerolineales bacterium | reverse complement strand
GGAGGCGCGCTGTTTCCGGCGGCCTCGAAGGTCAGACGATTCTTTGGAACTTGACGCGCGGAATTGCACTGGCGAAGTTTGCAGTTCATGATGGATTCGTCACTTCCACCCGGATGGATAGCGGCGGAATTCATGCCATTTCGTCTGCCTTCGACGGCACAGTTGCATACTACGACCTATCTGACGCCGCGCTGCTGCGCCGCATTAAGGGGCATGGGTCGCTAGTGCTCGACATCGTCTTTTCGGCCACTGGCGACCTCTTCCTCGCCAGCAGCGGCTCGTTGTTCCCCGATGCGCCGTTTGCGGACAACACGGTGCGTGTGTGGGATACGGCGACCGGCCGGCAACTACAGATACTCGAAGGCCACACAAACTCGGTCTACTCAGTCGCACTTAGTCCGGACGAAAAGACCGCACTGACCGGGTCGGCCGACCAATCGGTGCGGTTGTGGGACCTGGAAACTGGTGCGGAGTTGCGCCGGTTTGACGGCCATGCCAACTGGGTGACGGAGGTCGCCATCACGCCGGACGGGCGCTATGGCATCTCCGGATCGACCGGAAACAGCGGCGGTACCGATCCGGTGGGCGGCGCTCTGTTCGTTTGGGATCTTGAAACCGGCGAAATGGTGCGCGAGTTGGACACACTTGGGGTCTGGTCCATGTCGCTTAGCCCGGACGGCAGCACGCTCGTTTCAGGCGGCGTGTGGGACAACCAGCATGTGTTCGACCTGCAAAGCGGCGTGGAGTTGTTCCAACTCGAATCAGCCGGCGCAGGGCTTGCCTTTGTGCCTGACGGCGCGTCGGTCGTCTATGCCGGATTCGGCGGCGGGCTGACCCGCGTCAGCGTCAGTGACGGCACAATTTTGCAGCGGTATGTGTATGACAACCCACTACGCACACGCCCATCGATTAGCGCGGACGGAAAGTACCTGCTTTCCAGCGACATATCCGGCTTCCTGAATCTGTGGGATTTGGAAACCGGTACTGTGCTACGGCGCTACGGCACATTCAATCCCGGCCTGACGATGGAGAATGCTATCAGCCCGGACGGCACGCGCGCGCTCGTCGCGCTCGACAACGACATCCTCGAATGGGACCTGACTATCCCCTCCCTCGCCGACCTCCGCGCCTGGATCGCCGCCAACCGCTACGTGCGCGACCTGACCTGCGAAGAGCGCGAGTTATATCAGATCGAGCCGCTGTGCGCGGAGCTTTGAGGCCTGCACACCGTGGGCGCACGATGGCCGCTCAGTCGGCTACCGTGCGCGGACAGAACGCAGCGTTTCAAACGCTTATCAGGAACACCAGCGCCGCCGCCGCGACCACGACCGCCACCCCCGCCGCGACGTGCGGCCAGCGGATCGGGTGAGCCTGCCGGGCGCGGTCGGCCGCCCGCCACGCCTCGCGCTGTCGTTCGTCCTGGATGCGTTTCAAGATGACGGGGTCCATGGTCTACTCCTCTGCCGCTTGTTACGCCCACACTAGCAGACCGCCGTAGCTCGAGCGTGATGGCCTGCGTCTCTTCAGCGTGATTTGCGCATCTGGCCGCAAATTCGTTGTGCTATACTGATTCAAGGCTCCGCAATCACTCGAAAGGCTGGCAGCTCGTGCTGCAAGTCCGACTGCTTGGACAGTTCGATGTCTGGTGTGACGGCGAACCCGTCCACATCCCCTCCCGCCCGACCCAGGCGCTGCTCGCCTATCTGCTGCTCAATGCTCATGTGAAAACGCGGCGCGAAATGCTGTCCGGGCTGCTGTGGCCGGCTGCGGACGAATCCAACGCGCGCACCTACTTGCGGCAGGCGCTCTGGCGGCTGCGCAAGGCCCTGGGCGACGACTATTTCGTAGCGGACAAGATCACCCTCGGCTTCAACGCTGCAGCGGAATACGAGCTCGATACCGAATTACTCCAGCGCGCGTTCGACAATGGTTCGGTCGATGAACTGGCGCGCGCCGTCTCCGCCTACTGGGGGCCGCTGCTGCCCGACTTCTACGAAGAGTGGGTGCTGTCCGAACGCGAGCGATTACAGAGCGTGTTCGACGAGCGTATCCGCACGCTGATTGCGCGGCTGGAAGCGGACGGGCGCTGGCAGGACGTGCTGGAGTGGGGCGAGACGTGGATCGCCCGCAACCACGCCCCCGAGCCGGCCTTTCGCGCGCTGATGCGAGCGTATGCCGCGTTGGAAGACGCAGCCGGTATTGCCACGGCGTACGCGCGCTGCGTGGAGCGCCTCGAAAAAGATCTCGGGCTGGAACCCTCGGCGGAAACGCGCGCGCTGTACGCGGAGCTGGCGGGCGCGGACTGGTCGCCGCCGCCCGCGCGCAGCCCGTATCGCGGGCTGTATGCCTTCCGCGATGAAGACGCGCCCTACTACTTCGGCCGTGAAACCTTCGTCGCCGGACTGGTCGAAGCGGTGGAGCACGCGCCGCTCGTAGCCGTCGTCGGCCCGTCCGGGAGCGGCAAATCGTCCGTCGTATTCGCGGGCCTGATCCCACGCCTGCGCGACGCGGGCGACTGGCAGGTCGTCACATTCCGGCCGGGCGCCGACCCGTTCCGCGCGCTGGCCGTGGCGCTGGCGCCCCTGCTTCCACTAGACCGCACCAACGGCGCGCGTGCGTGGGCAGACTCCCTCGCCGGCAGCCAGTCGGCGTTCTCGGGGGCGATTGGACGGGTGCTCGAATCAAATTCACAGCGCAAGCTGCTGCTCGTCGTCGATCAATTTGAAGAGCTATACACCCTCTGCACGGACCGGCAGACCCGCCGCGACTTCCTCGACGCGCTGCTCGCGGCCGTCGCGTCGCAACAGTTCAGCCCTCACCACACGTTCCGCTGCGCGCTCACCCTGCGCGCCGACTTCATGGGCCGCGCGCTGGCCTACCGGCCCATGGCGGATGCTTTGCAGAACGCCGACCGCATGCTCGGCCCGATGACGCGCGAGGAACTGGGACGCGCGATTGAGAATCCCGCTACGACACTTGGAGTATCGTTCGAGCCCGGCCTCGTGGAGCGCATGCTCGACGACGTGGGGCACGAGCCGGGCAACCTGCCGCTGCTGGAATTCGCGCTGGCGCAACTCTGGGAGCGCCCGGAGCGTCGCACGCTCACCCACGCAGCCTACGAGGCGATCGGGCGCGTGCAGGGGGCGCTGGCGCACCATGCCGAGGAGGTCTTCATCGCGTTGGACGAGGGCGATCGGACCCGCGCGCAGCAGGTCTTTTTGCAACTGGTGCAGCCCGGGGATCAGACGGAGGACACGCGCCGCGTGGCGACCCGTTCCGAACTGGGTGCGGATAAGTGGCAGCGGGCAATCGCCCTGGCCGACGCGCGCCTGGTTGTTACCGGGCGCGACCCGTCCGGCGAGGAAGTGGCCGAGCTGGCCCACGAGGCGCTCATCGGCGGCTGGGGCCGCCTGCGTAGCTGGATGGACGCCGACCGTTCGTTCCGCGCCTGGCAGGAACGCCTGCGCGCGGCGCTGCAGCAATGGCAGGCCAGCGCGCGGGACGCGGGCGCGCTGTTGCGCGGCGCGCCGCTCGTCGAAGCGCAGGACTGGCTCGCAAAGCGCGCCGACGATCTCGCGCCCGACGAACAGGAATTCATCGACGCGAGCGCGGCGCTGCAGGCGCGCCGCCGGGCCGAACGCGAGCGCGCCCGCCGGCGGGTCGTCGTCGGGCTGGGGACCGGCCTGCTCGTGACGGCGCTGCTCGCGCTCGTGGCCGGGTTTTCCTGGCAACGATCGCAGCGCGACGCGCGCGCCGCCACCGAGGCCTACAGCCTGAGCGTGGCAGCCAACGCGCAGCAATTCATGAATGATCTCGATCCGGGCGCCGCGCTGGTGCTGGCGCTGGCCGCCGCCGACATCGACGATCCGCCGCTGCTCACGCGCCGCACGCTGCTGGAAGCCGCCCACGCCCCGGGCGCACGCGCGCGCTACGACGTGAACGCCATGACAGGCGGGGCGGACCAAACCGTGTGGAGCGTCGCCATCAGCCCGGACGGCGAAACGGCGCTCGCCGGACTGGACGATGGCACGGTGATCTACTTTGTGTTGGCGACCGGCGATGTCATCTTCCTGCTGCCGGCGCATACCGGCCGCGTCAACGGGGTCACGTTCAGCCCCGACGGCGCGCTCGCGGTCTCCGCTTCGGAAGACGGGAGCGTCCTCGTGTGGGACCTGGCGTCCGGCAGTGTGCGTACGCGCTTCGACGAACATAGGGGCGGCGTGCGCGCCCTCGCCGTCAATCCCACCGGCACGCTCGTGGCCTCCGGCGACACGGAGGCGGGCTTGCTGCTGTGGGACATCGATTCCAGCGCGGTGCAGCAGCGGTTCGCAGGCCACAACGCGGAACTGTTGGCTGCCGCGTTCACCCCAGACGGGCAGCGGCTATTGGCCAGCTCTGGAGCAGACACTTCCTCCGTGGCGGATTATGATCCCGATTTGATCCTGTGGGATGTCGCCAGCGGCGGCGTCGTCCATGAATTCGCGTTGCCGCAAGAATCCGTCGCCGTTCGAACCGACGCCTTTTCAATCGCGATGGGTGCAAACGGCCGGCGGGCGCTCACGGCCTCCTCCGATAGCAATCTCTTTGAATGGGACCTTGCCTCCGGCGAGTTGCTGCGGACATTTTCCGGGCACGCCGATAACGCAACTGCCGTAGCTCTCGGTTCGGACGGCCGACACATCCTGTCCGGCGGACTGGACGGCTCGGTCATTCAGTGGGACGCGGCTAGCGGCGAGATGCTCGCACGACACAAGGTGCATGCCTTGGAAGTGTTGCAGATCGCGGTTGCCCCGAATAGTCGCACCGCCCTCTCCGGCTCCGGGGATGGCACGCTGGTTGTGTGGGATTTGATCGATGCCGCCGAGGTGCGCCACATCCCGCTCGACGCGGGCGCGGTGACTGATGTGATTCTCGCACCGGACGGCGAACATTTCTTTTCGGCGGCCAGCAACATTGTCCCTTCCATGGACGGTTCCGACGGCACGACCATCCAGGAGTGGGACCTCGTCAGCGGGGCGCTGGTGCGCAAATTTGAAGGCCACGCGGGCGGCGTCATCTCGATTGCGATCAGCCCGGACGGGCAGAAGCTGCTTTCCGGCTCGATGGACGGCACGGCGCGTGTGTGGGACGTAGCCAGCGGCGCGGAACTGCTGCGCTTCGAACGGCACGGCAACTGGGTGACGGAGGTGGCCTTTACGCTCGACGGGCGCTACGCCCTCACCGGCGCGACCGGCGGCGACTTGTTTGTCGGATTCGAAGGCGGCGGCTTGTTCATGTGGGACGTCGAGACCGGCGATGTGGTGCACGAGTTTGAGACGATCGACGTCTGGTCGATGTCGGTGAGCCCGGATGGCCGGCGGTTGACCACCGGGGGAAATGACAGCGTCAATCATGTGTGGGACCTTGAGAGCGGAGAAGAGACTTTGCAATTCGAAGCGTACGGCACCGGCACGACCTTCACGCCGGACGGCGCGTCGATCATCTACGGCACGTTCGGCAACGGCCTGTTTCAAATCGATGCGACGACGGGGGAACAAATCCGCCATTTCAACTATGGCACCGCCCTGCGCGCCCGCCCGACAGTGAGCGCCGACGGCGCGCTGCTGCTGTCGAGCGACTTTGGCGGCCCGCTCTACCTGTGGGACCTGGAGCGAGCCATCACATTACGCCGCTTTGGGTTGTTCGACCGCGGGAGCGCGATGGAGAATGTGATCACCCCGGACAACCGCTACGCACTCGTCGCATTCAATAATACGATTACGCAGTGGGACCTCGCCATCCCCTCCCTCGACGCGCTGCGCGACTGGATCGCCGCCAACCGCTACGTGCGCGACCTGACCTGCGAAGAGCGCGAGTTATATCAGATCGAGCCGCTGTGCGATTCAGCGTGACTCGCGTACGACGCCGGGTATACTTTCGGTATGCTCTGCATCTTCGGCGGCACTGCAGCCTACTACCTCGATCTTTCTGATTTTGCCGCCGTCGGCGAGACGGTCGAAGTTGATACGCCGTTTGGAAAATCCGTTCCCTTCACGGCCCTCACCTTCCCCCCGCTCGCTGGGCGAGCTGCCCCCCTTCCTCTCCCAAACTTGGGGGAGGAAGGGGGGTCGGGGGGGAAGGTGAGGGCCTGGTTCGCCTCCCGCCACGGCCGCGAATCCCTTTCGCGTTCGGCGCGTTTCGTTAATCACCGCGCCAACGTGTGGGCCGCGCGCGAATTGGGCTGCGCTGACATCCTATCGTGGAACGGCGTTGGCGCGATGCACCCCGACCTGCGCGTGAACGATATGGTCGTACCTGCCGACCTGCTGGATATGACGCGCGCGAGGATTGCAGATTTCGGATTGCAGATTTCAGATTTGTGTTCGTCATGGCATGATTATCTCGTTCGGAAGCCATTTTCTCAGACGCACCGACGGGCACTAATTCACGTAATTGAGACCAACGATTATCAATCTCCAATCTCCAATCTCCAATCTCAAATCACCTACGTCTGCACCGAAGGCCCGCGCCTCGAAACGCCCGCCGAAATCCGCGCGTATCGGACGCTGGGCGCGGATGTCGTGGGCATGACGCTCAGCCCGGAAGTGTGGCTCGCCGCCGAAATGGGGCTGCAATACGCCTCGTTGTGCTACGTGACGAACGTCGCCGCCGGACTGGGGGTCGCGGGGCGCAACTTCGGGCGCGGGGTGGGGGAGCGGTGTTTGGAGGTGGTCTTGGGGGCGGCAGCGCTACTGGCAGCTGGCAACTGATCATGATAGCCGTTTTCACCGATACACTCGCCGATCCGCAGCCCGTTCCAACTCCGTTCGGGGAGACACCCATGACGCGCGAAACGTGGTGCGGGCACGAGGTCGTCCTGATCGGGCGGGCGGACGCACGCGGGCGAGTCGTGGCGGCGAAGGAGGCTGGGGCGGAGCATGTCATTGGCGTGGGGCGGGCCGTCGTAATGGAAGACGACCTCGCTCCGGGCGACCTCATCCTGCCTGCCGATGCGCTCGACTTTACACACAGCACACCGACGACTTTTTTTGAGACGCGCGGGCTGGGCTACCTGCAGCAGTCGCCGCCGTTCTGCCCGGAGACGCGGGCTGCGCTGCTGCGAGTTGCGGGCGCAAGAGAGGTTGGCATTGTCGCCGCGGGGCCGAACCGGCCATTCACGCCCGCCGAATTGCGCGCGTGGCGCACGCTGGGCGCAGCCGTTGCCATGCGTGATCTCGCGCCGGCATGGTACCTGTGCCACGAACTGGAGCTGGGCTACGCCGCGCTCGGCTGGATCGCGTGGGTGGATGGCCGCCAGCCGGACAGCACGCCTGACTGGCAATCCACACTCGCGCCTGCGCTCGCCGCGCTCCCGTCTGAGCACAGCTGGCAAGGCAGCAACACCGCCGCCCGCGCCGCCCTGGGCGACGATTGGCGCGCGTGGATCGCGCCGGACGACTCCCCACGAATGCTATAATCGCATTTCAGTTCTCAACACGCAGAGCCGCAAGGACGCAACGACGCCAGGGCTCTCTTATGCGTCTTGCGACTTGACGTGAAGTTCCGGACACGACACTTCCAATGCTCCGCCTGCGCACGTTCTTCGAAATGATCCGTTTTGAGCACACGGTGTTCGCGCTGCCATTTGCATACCTCGGCATGGTGCTCGCCGCCGGCGGGCTGCCCACCTTCTACCAGTTCTTCTGGATCACAATTGCGATGGCGGCCGCGCGCACGGCGGCCATGAGCCTGAACCGCTTCATCGACCGGCAGATTGACACGCGCAACCCGCGCACCGCCAACCGTCCGATCCAGACCGGGCGCATCGGCTCCGGACAGGTGCTGTTCTTCGCAGTCGTGTCGCTGCTCGTGCTGGGCTTCGCCGCCAGCCAGCTCACGCCGCTTGTGTTTGCGCTGTGGCCCGGGGCAGTCGTTTTTCTCGTCGGCTATTCATACACCAAGCGCTTCACGCCGTGGTGCCACTACATCCTCGGGTTCACTGACGGATTGGCTCCGATGGGTGCGTGGGCGGCCGTGACCGGCACGCTGTTTTCCGCCGCAGACCTGCCGGCGTGGCTGCTGCTGGGCGTCGTCACATTCTGGATCGGCGGCTTCGACATCCTCTATGCGTTGCAGGATGTGGAGATTGACCGCCGCGAAGGTCTGCACAGTATCCCGGCGTGGCTCGGAATCGCACAGGCGCTGCGCGTGGCGCGGTTTTCGCACGTGCTCACGGTGGCGCTGCTGGCGGCGGTGGGCGCCGTGGCCGGGCTCGGTTGGGTCTACTGGCTCGGCGCGCTGGCCGTCGGCGCGCTGTTATTGTACGAACACTCGCTTGTGAAACCGCACGACCTTTCAAAGCTCGGCCTCGCGTTCTTCAACGTCAACGGCTACATCAGCGTGACTATCTTCGGCGCGACCCTGCTTGCGTTGCTATTCAAACAAGGAGGTGACCCGTGCGTTTTGTGTTGACGGTAGTTCTGATCGTTCTGGCGGTGCTGCTCGTGCTCGTCCTGGGCACGGGCCTGGTCGTGCTGCTGGCGTATGGCCTCGGGTGGTTTTTCAGTCAGTTTTTGCCGCTCACCCTGTTCGAGGCCACTCTGGTCAGCCTGATCGGCATCGCCATCGTCGGCGCGGTCATATACCAGATCGCCGGCGCGTTCATCAGCGGCCCCGTCGTCGAAGATAAAGACTATGATGAGTGGCTGCTCGACGACGATGATTGGGACGAAGACTGGGACGATCTCGTCGAGACGCAAGATGCAAGCGACAGCACCGGGTTCGTCTCCGGCGTTCCACGCTGGCGTCAAGCGCGTCCAAAACCGGTCTACTACGATGTGGGCCGCAACGAACCCTGCCCCTGCGGCAGCGGCAAGAAGTTCAAACACTGCCACGGCGCGCCGCGCTCCTGAGATGACCCACATGCAAGGTCCGGCGCGCGCCCGCTACGTGCAGGGCATGTTCGCGCGCATTGCCGGCCGCTACGATCTGATGAATCGGCTCATGACCGTCGGGCAGGACGCGCGCTGGCGGCGGGCGCTGCTGGACCGGGTCGCGCTGCCGCCGGGTGGGCGGCTACTCGATCTCGGCACGGGTACCGGCGACATTGCGGCCGGCGCTGTCAGTACCGATCCAACCGCGTTCGCGGTGGGCGCGGACTTCACAATCGAGATGATGCGCGCCGGGCAGCAGCGCGCGGGCGCTTCTCTGATCCGCTGGACGTGCTCGGATGCGCTGCTGCTGCCGTTCCCGAATGACAGTTTCGACGCCGTCACGTCAGGCTTTCTGTTGCGGAATGTCAGCGACGTTCATCGCGCGCTCGCTGAGCAGTTCCGCGTGCTGCGAAGTCCTGATGCAAGGACGGGGCGCCCCGGCGGACGGGTGGTCTGCCTCGATACGACGCCGCCCCGGGATAATCTGCTGCGCCCGGCGCTCGATTTCCACATGCACACAGTCATCCCCACGCTGGGGCGGATCATCACCAGCGCGGGCGATGCGTACCGCTACCTGCCGGACTCGACGGAGGCGTTTCTGCC
>JBHHUI010000057.1:0-9559 GCA_046753805.1 Anaerolineales bacterium | reverse complement strand
GGGCGCGGCCCGAAACCGTATCTCCCCTGGAGGCCCTCATAGCGCAGGGGCGTTGTAGGGAGATAGCCCGGCGGCGGCTCCACCTCTACAGTGAGCAAAGTGTTCTGGTCGCAGCGTTGTCCCCATTGGGAGCGGTGGATGCGCGCCAGTCCGGCGACATCCGCAGCGGGACTGGTTTGCGGCGCTTCGTCCGGGACGTTATACGAGGTGCTCACACCGGACAATCCCGGTTCGTCCGGCCCCCGGATGCCGTCGCCGTTCAGGTCCTCGTAAACCGGGGCTCTTACGTCGTGGGTACAGTTATCTCCCTCACTTGTGTCCTGGCCGGGCTGGCCGCATGCCTGTGCAAGCAATGCGAGTGTGATGATGAAGATTGGCAGTCTATCCTGGCGCTCCGTAAGACCTCCGAGGTCTATTTGGGTCTATTGCAGCCAATATACCGCCGTGCGGCCCGGCTCCAGATGGGCGCTGATTTGCAGAGAACCGTCGCCGGATGTCCCGGCGGTTATGCTTTCTCCACTTACCGATTCGGTGATTTGTAAGTTGGCTGCCTCCAGCCCCAGGGCGTCCAGGTCAATCGTCAAAGTGAAATCGGTAGGCGCGTCGCCCCAGTTGTGCACGGTGAAGACTTCGTTTCCAAAGCGTTCCACCCACACGTCGGAGTGGTCTGTGTGAGCCAGGGGGATTGGTTGCCAGCCCAGGGGGATGAATGCCTTGACTTGGTCCTGTCCCCATTCCAGCAGCGCCTCGTAGCCGGTGGGCCAGTTGGCGGCATTTGGTCCCCGGCTTGGCCGGATTCCGTAGAACAGGGCTTCATGCACGAAGGTCTCGATTTGTTCTATCGTGAGGTCGGATTGTTGGTTGGCAAACAGGCGCGGACGGCCCAGCGCGGTTGCCATACGATAATCCAGAATTTCGGGCGTCCAGTTGTCGCCCTGGGTCGCAGCGCCCTCGCCGCCGAAGGCGTCGATGTACGGCGCGAGTTGAGTGGGAATGTTGAGCGCCCAGAAAT
Organism: Anaerolineales bacterium; assembly: GCA_046753805.1. Taxonomy (GTDB): domain Bacteria; phylum Chloroflexota; class Anaerolineae; order Anaerolineales; family JBHHUI01; genus JBHHUI01. The sequence continues at coordinate 8,547 of JBHHUI010000057.1, read as the reverse complement.
TGATGCTGATGGTACGGTAGGGGTCGGGTTGATCGTCCAGCAGGGCGCGCAGCGCTGTGAGAAATTCCCAGCCGGCCGAAGCCGTGTGCACGCCGGGTCGGTAGGTGTTGGGGTCGTAGGTGAGCGGCAGGTCGGCGGCGGCCAGGTGCGCAGGACACAGGTCGATCGTGCTGGTTGAGATGAAGTTATCAATGAAAATGCCATCCAGCGTCAGCCCGGCCTGTTCCGTGGCGGCGAAGAGCGCCTGCAGTTCGGCCAGCATCTGCTGCGTGTCTTTGGTGCGTGGTCGGTCAGCTTGGCCGCTCCGTAGCCGTCCGGCAGGTCGGGGTCCACATTGGGGATCCAGATGGCGCTCCATTTGCCATCGGACCAGGGGAACACGCCGATGCTTTTCAGGTGCGGTTCGTCGGCTCCGTCGCAGATGACCGAGGCGGGGAAGCTGGCCCGGACGCCTGGGGCGGTTGAGAGGTCGTTGAGGAATTGCAAGGCTGCCTCGAAGGAGGGCCGGGGGGCGTCTTCCTCCTCCAGGTGGACGGGGAGTTCATAGACGATATATTGGGCTGCGTACACGTTGGCGTCGTTGTAGTCCCTGAGGCGTCGGTCTTTAATACCGGTCGCGCCGAAATGCTCGCGTACGTAGCCTGCGTACTTCTCGAAGCTCCCGCGCGCTTCGTACCAGCCGGGGTTGAGGGCGACGTGTTTCTGGGCGGCGGCGCGCAGTCCCCAGGCCGGGTCGCTCTGATAGAGCAACAGGGTAAAGTCGGCGGAATTGTTCAGCCTGGCGGCGTCCGGACTGATGCCCAGATGGGCGCGGCCCTCGTAGCGTCCGGTCGGGCTGTCGTAGTGCAGCAGCACGTAGCGCGGCGAGTCCAGCGGCAGCGCGAGGGCCAGGCCGTGCGCGCCGTCCTCCAGCATGGCGTAGGGGTAGAGGGAAACAGGCAGGTAGCCGGTGATGTCGGCGCTTACGGCGCGGGCAAAGTCCGTGTTGTTTGTCACAGGCCGACTTGCGCGCAAACCGTCCCACCAATACCAGCCCTCGCCCCTCCCCCCGGCCCCCTCCCCCCTCCCCATCGGGAGAGGGGAGGGGGTGGCGGCGTCAGCCGCCGGCGGTGGGGTGAGGGCAAGAGGCAGTCCCCACGCCGCGTCCAGGGCGCGGGGGCCGCCGGTCGGATCAGACAGGGAGACGGTGATGGCAATGTGGTCGTCGTAGGGGCGATAGGCGACAACGGCTTGCAATCCGGCGATTTCGCCAGTCTGAGCGACGTAATCCTCGGCGATCTCCAATGAGCCTTCGAGGGGCAGGTCCGGCTCCGGGCTTTGGAGCCAGGCCAGGTCGTCGATCCAGATCGTACCGCTGACGGGTTTGGCGCCGGCGATGATCTGAACGGAGGCCGCGTCGGGCGGGGCCGTGACCTCGCGGGTCACTTGATGCCAGTCCTGAGCGTTCCAGTGCAGCGGGGCGGCCAGTTGCGGGGCGGTTTGTAGCGGTGCGCCGTCGGCGTCCAACCATTGCAGATACAGGCCGGTGATCAACCGAGACCCTGTGTACAGGCTGTCTTGCCAGAAGGTGGGGTTCCCGGATTCATCCACAAAGCCGAAGTCGGTCATAAAGCGCCCGGAGACGCGGTAGCGCGCGCCCGGCGACACCGGGATGGGATCGCTGATGATCGCTCCCTGTCCGCTCTCCTCGCCGCGAATCGCCAGGGCGTGCGCCCCCTCGAAGGCGGCGTCGGCGGCGACTTCGACGGTGGTGTTTTTGATCAGCAGCGGCCCCCAACCGGCGTCGCCGTCTTCGAAGCCCGGGTTGACGAGCAGGCTTTGCCCTGAGGAACTCGAAAGGTTGGGGGAATCCGGCGCAGCGGCGGACGTTAGATCGCGCACCCACAGCGGCAGCGCCGGCGTTATGGGGAGCGGGTCGCCGTCCAACGTCAGCGCTGTGACCTGCCCGGCGGCGTCCAACGTCAGGCTCAGACCGTCAGCAGTAGATAGGCGCACGCCTTCGTCGGCGAGCGGTTCGATTACGCCCGGTGTGCGGGTAGCGGCTGTCGGAGGCGTAATTGCTGCGACGGTTGCGGTGATTTCGGCGCTTGGCGCAGCGTCCACGATCTCATCGGGCGATGATGAGGGGGTGTTTGCCTCGATCGCTGTGGTTATGGCGGTTGCGCGCGGAATTTGGCCCGGTTGGGAACAGGCAGTAGCAACCAGCGCGCAGAGGAGGAAAAAGAAAAACGTACGCTGCATGACGGCCAACCTTCTTGGTCATTCTCGGCGTTGGTCCCGAAGAGTTTCCTAAACCGAGTAAAACTTGATGGACGGCCTGATTGTGCATCTGGATGTTTACGCGCGTATTTCTATGTTGTAAAGCAATTGCAAACGTCGGCGTGATTTTCAGGGCCGTCGCACACGCCATCGCCACAGCGGTTCGGCAGAACTGGACCGACGCACGCCAACGCCAGCAATACCAGAGAGAAGATGGCAAGAAAAATTCGTCGCGGAGATTCCATGTTCGGTCGGGGCCACTTGTGGAGGCGTAACATCGCGCCGGGCGCCGCCGAGACCAGGGCGCTAATAGAGCGCAGGTTTCGTTTCAATGTTGACGAACGTTGCATGGCGGGTCTTGCGCTCGTCAGCCGGAGAGCAGGTGTTTTGCGGCACGACGGGATAGGCTATATACTCGCCGTCGCACAAGAACTCACCCCACGGTGAGCGTTCACGCCGGGCTGTGTCAGGCCGTGAGGAGTGGTCTGAGCGATGGGTAGGCTATCACGGTCAGCCGCTGACGGCAAGTCGGCGGCTTTTTTTTCTGGTGTTGGGCCAGTTTGGAGGGAGGAAAACAGGCATGTGTAAATCCAGACAGATTCGTTCCCTCGCAGGCATGATCGCGGTTAGCCTGTTCACGATGGTGTGCGGGCAGGCGTTGCCGGCAATCACCGAAGTCGCGCCCCCGTCGCCCACGCCGGTCGCCCCGGCTACCGAGGTTGCGCCTCCGCCGCCGACCGCAGCCCCCGCAACAGCCGCTACCGGCCCAACGCTGGCGCCAACCGTTACTACCAGCCCGGCGCCGGAGCCGACTACTACGGACGCGCCGCCGCCCGAACTCCTGACGAGCGACATTGTCCCGGTGCAGGGGGCGGGCGTCCCGCCGCCGGGTGCGGGCGATAGCGCCGGGCCGTGGGCCACGCGGATCATGCTGGCAGTCTCTGATGATGGGTTGGTCTTCACTCGGACGGGGGAAATCGTAGCCGACCAGGGCGGCGTGCCGAATGTGATCTTTGACCACGATGGGCGCGTGCGTGTGTATTACGTTGCCTGGCAGGGATATGGCCGCACCGGGGGCAATGATGGCGATTTCATCGCTGTAGCGATTCAAGATGACGCCGGAGGTTGGGTCTACCGCCGGGTAGTCATCGAGAATCCACCGCCCGCTCCGCCCGGGGCTGGTTTCGTGGACCCGACGGTCGTTCTCTTGCCTGACGGCCGTTATCGTCTGTATTACATGGCCGACATTGGTAACTTCACCTTGCGCATCTTCTCGGCGACTTCCGAGGACGGCGTCACTTTCGTACAGGACGCAGGCGAGCGCCTGGCGCCTGACGAGCCAGTGTTCGACCCGATGGTATTGCAGACGGGAAACAACTGGCTGCTGTGGGCCGGGCCGGACGGAAGCTACACGGCGACGTCTGCGGATGGGCTGGACTTTGCGCCTGCCGGTCCGTTCGAAGTTGGCGGTCGACGTTTCATGACCTGGTCGGCGATTGCGCTGCCGGGGAACGGTTATCGACTGTATGGCAATTTCGTCGGGCCCGGCGGCGGCGAACTTACTTCGGTGTTTTCCGTGGACGGGCTAAACTGGCAACCGGAACCCGGCGCACGCCTCACCAATGCCGGCGCAGACCCGGCGCGCGAAGCCGGTATTGCCCCTGATAACGGCGCGGCGTTGTCCCCCGACGGCGTGTTCCTGATGGCATACCTGACGCTGATTCCGTAGGATCGGTCAGGCAGAGACCTCGGAGATCTAGCTTCAATGAGCATGAATTCTGTTGGTCTGGTTCAAGGATGCACTCCTGTGGCGTGCATGCGCCAGACAACCTCCGGCACACTCGGGTCTTCTTCGACGCGCACGATCAACACGCCCGTCTCCGACTCGGGGGCATAGGTACACAACCCCTGACCGTGCGGCGCGTCGGCGCTGTCGGAGGCGCGAATGTCCGCCCGCACTCGCAGCGCGCCGCTCTCATCGCGCGCCAGGGCCGGTGGATCGAGCGCGCTCACTTCCAGCACACGGCAACCATGGTGTCGATCGGGGTCGAGCGTCTTGGGCGTCAATATCAGCAGCAGCGCGCCGTCGCGGGCGGGGGCCAGGTCGGCCTGGGTGAGCACATCTGCGTCGAGGGCAGCTGCGTCTGCAGCGTCCGTCAGCTTGCCGACCCAGCGCCAATCGAGCGCCTGCACGTCGCCGCCGCCTTCCGCGGCGAACAGGCCGATGAATTCGGCGGCCGGGGTGCGCCGCCAGGGGTCTGCGGTTTTGTCGAAGGCGATGCACTGCGCCAGGAGGTACAGTTGCGCGTCCTGCGCGAACAGGGCCGGCTCAGTCCACAAATCGCAGCCGTTCAGGTCGGGGTGCAACGTGGAAAGCGAGAGGGCGCTTTCCCAGCCCGGCGCGGTGAGCGGCCCGCCGAGGGCAATTTCCGGCCCGTCGCCGAGACCGGTCGCCGTCGGCGCGCTCGTCAGGCGCAGGTGCATACTGTCGGCGCGGCGGCCGGGCATGCCCCCGCCGCGCGGTAGCCAGTAGCGCAGGTGCGCCGCGTACCACCCCTGCGCCGCCTCCGCTCCGAACGGCGCGAGGGTCGAGACTTCGTGAATGGAATAGCCCTCCGGCGCGGCAGAGGCGGGATAGGTTTCGGCCTGTGAGGGCCAGACCGGGCGTTCAAACGTCCACGACACGCCGTTGTCGTCGCTGTAGGCCAGGTGCGTGCTGATTGACGGATCGATCATCGGTCCGCCATCGGCAGCAGCAACGTGCACGCCGATGGACGAGTAAAGCAGCCACAGGCGGCCGGTTTCCGCATCGGCGCGCAGCGCCGGGTCGCCATAGCCGCGCGTGGGACTGGGCGCGCCGTTAGGCAGCATGGCCGGCGGGTCACCCGCAATGGCGACTTCCGGGCAATCCGGGCTATCGCCGAGGCAATCGAAAACCAGCGCGGCGAAAGCCGCCGTGGGCGCATCTGGCGCGGCTGTGGTCTGGGTTGGCGCGGGGTTCGTTGCCGTCCCCGCACCGCAAGCAAGGCTGGTGACGAGCCACAGCAGCCACGGCGTGACGGCCCAGCCGCTTTTTTGAGTATTCATCACGGTCCTCCTCAGGGCAGGAATTTTCCCATGCGCCCGCCCTCCCACCGATCAACCTCGGTCTCCAGACGCCGCATTCGTGTTCCGTCGGGGCCGATGGACATGAGTCCGATGTAGTGCGCCGTCTTGTCGTAGGCGGTGTAAATGATCATATCGCCGCGCCAGTCGGGCACGGTGGACGCCGGGCCGGGTTGGGTCAGGCGGCGCAGCCCGCTGCCATCTACATTAATAACAGGAGTTACGCAGTTCGCTGGTCGAGTAGCCCCGAAGGAGCGTATCGAGACCAGGAACTACGCCAAAACGGGCTTCGATACGGCGTTTCGACAGGCTCAACGCCTACTCAGCCAGCGTTTTGGCTTCCAACTGCGTAACTCCTTTTAATAATCCACAGATTGTGCGCTGTGTCTACTGTGTCTGAAAAATTGCTGTGCGCCGTGTCCGTACGGATACGTCCCCAACGATGGCCGGCTTGGACTGGAACCGCACGTGGATCGTGCTCGAAGAACGTGAGCTGCGTGATCTGCGAACCGTCCGGACGCGCGCGATATAGATTGGAGGGGCCAGCCTTCTCAGGCTGTGCAGCAAAGTAGACAAAGCCAGCGGGCGACCAGTCCACGCCGCCATTCCCGGCCTGAAAGAACTGTGGGATGAGGCGCGTCTCCGATTGCGTTTCGAGATCGAGCACCCACACACTGGCCGAGGGCGAGCCGTCCGGGTTGAGATGGCGCGTAGAGGCGATGTAACGATGACTGTGTGAAACAGCGGCGTGTTCGTAGTGAAGCGCTTCGAACGTGACCTGCGTCACCGCTCCGCCCTCGCTGTCCAGCACGTACAGATGCGACGGCCCCATGGGCCCCGGCGAAGCGACGTTGCGCGTGGACCAGAAGATCACGTCTGCGCCGGGTGGGAGCGCGCAGGGCAATGGCGGCTTCGTCGGGCCGGGCGAGAGGATGGCACGCCACGGCGACCGTCGCAGCGAAGACGACGGGAAGGGAGAAATGCAAGCTCTTTAGAGAAAGAGCAAGAGGGACGATACACCTTTTTCGCAGGGGTATGGCCTCGGGGGTGGTTATGGGTTAAGCAACACGGCAATCCCGATGCCTTGTGCGGCGCCCGGGTTCTTGCTGTTATCCAGCCCGCCCAGGTTCATGTACATGACCTGGAAATCCGGGTCGTCGCCGGGCACGAGGATCATGTGGTCGCCGAGGCCGGATTCGTCAGCGGCGTCGAGTTGCGAGCCGTCGGGCCACAGAAAGTTCACCTCACGCGCCAGCACAGCAGCCGTCTCCCAATCGTCGAATTCCACCACGTCCGGGTCGCCGCTGCGCGCCGCGTCGGCGTAGATTACCCGGAAGGGCTTATCCTGGTGGCCGTTTGTGGAGTCCTCGTAATAGAGCTTGTAGCGCCCCTCTCCCAAATGGACAACCACCGGACCATGCGCCTTGAGCGCCAGCGGGCGAGCGCAGCCCTGCGCGTCCTTCGTCACCTGCCAGGCCGCGCCGCCGGGCAGGGCATAGAAGAGGCCGTCTTGCGTCTGGCCGCAAGCATCCGCGCCGGTGATGACGATAAACGTCTCGGCCGCGCCGTCCCACAACCATGAGTCGCGCTGGGGGTAGCCGATTTTGGACTGGCGCGCCTGCGTCAGCCCGCTCTCGCCGCCCTCGCCGTCACCCTGCAGTCCAATTTCCAAACGCGGCTCGCAATTGCCGCCGGAGCTGAAGTCCGTCGAGTTGCGGCCGCCGCAGACTGTGCTGCCGGGGTCGGGATTGAAATCCTGTCCCTGATAGCCGTCAACGCTGTCCAGTGAGTACAGACGGGTGACGCTGCCCGGTTGCTGCGCGGCGTCCGCTGGTTGCGCCTCGAAATACAACCGCACCGCAGGGGGATCCAGTAACGGGACCGCCTGATAGGTGGCGACAAAGAGCGAGTCTGCCGGGCAGGTTTCTGGCGCATTGTGTGAGTCACAAACCGGCTGTAATCCGCTTTCCGTGGGAATGAAACGGGAGAGCGAGGCCAGATCACTCACCGGCGCATCGGTGACGGCGGTACGCACGCTGTAACCCGCGCCCTGTCTGGGGAAAGGGTGGTAATAGAGTTGCGCGCGGCCGCTCAGTTCCGGGCCGGCCTCGGGTCCCCACACGATCACATAGGCGATGTTGTTGCCGCCCTCCACCACTCTGGTCGCCCCGTCGTAACCGTTGCCCGCGCCTTGCAGCTGCCAGTATTCTTCAGCGGTCACGCCGACAGCGGAGTCCGAGGCGCGCCGGCTCTGGCTGCAATCGACGTTCAGGCAAGCCTGCAGGGAAATTTCATACGATGTACTCGATTCCAACCCATCGAGTTGCAGCGAGGTGTCCCCACCCGGCGCAGTGGCCGTGAGTGCGGTCATTCCGCCCAATTTCGTAACGACGATCAGGTAGTGATCCGGCCCTTCTTCGGGCGCTTGCCACGCGAGCAGCAGGCGCGTGGAGGAGGCAAAGGATGCCGGCCCCACGGTCTGTTCATTCACGTTGGAGACGGCGAGGTTGGCCGCCCAAGGCTGCCCCATATCAAGAGTTGAAGATTGGGTAACGGAGATTGGGGGCTTCTCCTGAGTGTCGCGAGCGGAGGGGGTATCAGGGAGCGGGGCGGCAGGAGGCGTGGCAGCCGGCAGCGCGCCCGTACCCGGTCCGGGCCGAGTGCAGGCCAGGATCGCTAGCAACAAGAGGGTGAATACGATAGCCAGTCGTTTCATAAGCAAGCCTTTAAACAGACGGCGTCGGCCCATCGGCGCGGCCACAGCCAGAGAGCACGTCGCCTTCAGCGCGACAAGAGTGCTATGCGCTCCATTTTCTCTTCTCCGCAGCCCCAGTTATATCGGTAGCAGCCGGGGCGCGCAACGTCGCGCAGCGCTTATGTGCCCGCCAGCAAATCCAGCACTGTCTGCACCTGCAGGCCGTATTGCTGTAGGAGCAGGAAAAGCGGCTCGATCTGGTCGAAGTGCGACTCGATGGTCTCGTCGTTGAACACCAGACCCATGATCTGCTCCGGGGTAGCGGTTTGTAGACCGGTCTCGATCTCTGTCAGCGTGACGGCGGCATCGCCCAGGTGATCAATGGAGTAGCCGGTATTGTAAATCTCGATCACCGGGTAGCCGTTGTGGGCCACCCGAACCGGCGAACTGAGCAGGTCGTCTTTGGAGGGTTCATCGCCCGAATCAGT
>JBHHUI010000056.1:0-9584 GCA_046753805.1 Anaerolineales bacterium | reverse complement strand
GGCGGCAAGGTCAAACCGACGTGCGACGAATGCTTCGCCATCCTCGAATATCTGGCCGACCGGGCCATAGCCGGCGCCGACGCGGACCACATTCTGGAAATTGCCCACGCTCACATAGAGAAGTGTCCGAACTGCTACGCCGACCACGCGCGGCGGTTGCGGGAGTTGGAGGCGGAGTTGTCCGGGTTGGGTGGGGGAGGGGGTGATTAAGCGCCGTAGATTGCCTCGCTCAATCACGCACTGTCGCCGCCGGAACATCCTCGACGAACCCCAGCGCTAGATCGTCAAGCCTTCCAGATCGCGCGGATAATACGTCATCATTTCGATCCCATCTTCGGTCACGGCCACCGTGTCGGAATGCCGAAAGCCGCCCAGGTTGGAGGCGTACAGCCCCGGCTCGACCGTGAACACCATGCCCGGCCTGATCTCGGTATCGTCGCCGATATCGAGGAAAGGTCCCTCGTGGTAGCGCAGCCCGATGGCATGCCCCACATGGTGTTTCCAGTACGGTATGAGGTCGTTATCTTCGTAATACTTCCGTACTGCGCGATCTACGTCGCTGCATGTCGCGCCCGGCCGGATTGCAGCAAATGCCGTGTCTTGCAGCGCCAGCATGTGGTCGAACATGCGTCTGTGCTCTTCGCTGACCGGCGCGATGATCAGCGTGCGTTCCAATTCGGAGTAATAACCCCACATCGGGGCCGCTGCGCCTGTCACGAGCACGTCGCCCGGCTGGAACGTGATATTGTTCGCGAGTGCATGGGGGATGGAGGCGTTGCGCCCGATCTGGCCGCGGTAGCCCGCATGCGCCCCAGACATGTACTCGCTGTGCGCGCGGTAGAGCGGGCCGATTGCGTCGAGCATGTGCCGCGTCGCCTCGGTGCTGGCGCGGTCGCTCACCTCGGTCTCCGTTGCGCCGATGGCCGTATAACGCTGCAGCAACGTGTGCGCCAGATTGCCCCACGTGCAACTCGCGCGCAGCAAGGCCAGTTCGGCCTCGCTTTTGATCATCATCTGGTCTTCAACAAAGCCGGCCACGGGGCGTATTTCGGCGCCGGTGAATTCGCTCAGGCTCGGCCCGCGATAGCCAAACACCCATGGATAGCCGTCGTGGTCCGCGCCGATGCGGTCGCGTATGCCCATCTCGGCGAGCATGGTTCCGAAATGCTTCATCGGGTGTTGTTCGTGCGGATATTCCGGGTAATGGTCCACGCGATCGATCAGGGCGTCCGCTTGCGCGTGCTCCAGTTCCAGACGCGGCACATACAACGCGCGCTCGCCAGCCGCATTCATCGCAAACGCCATCGGCCGCTCTGTAGGGATGAAGGCAAACCCTGTGAAGTACAGAATGTAATGGTGGTTGAAGAGCACGACGCCGCGCAGATCGTGCGCGCGCACGTGCTCCCGCAGCCGCGCCGCGCGGGCGGCGTATTCTTCTTTTGTAATGGCGATGGATGCTTGCACGCGCGCCTCCTCGGGATGGGGACGAGAAGATTCTACTGGAAGGATCGGAAATGTGAAGCGTAAGGCGTGAAACGTGAATATCGCTTCACACAATACGCACCGCGCCTCATAAGTATGGCATGCTATAATCCGCGCGAGGGTGGCTCGCCCCGTGGTCCGTCTGGCGATCGGGACGTCGCCCTTCTGTTTTGTCTGGACAACTCCTCATGAAGCGCGCCGCTACCTTCCTACTGCTCGCCGCACTGGTTGTGGGACTTTCGCTGGCGGCACAGCAGCCGGATGTGCAGGCGCAGGTGGCCACAGTCACGGCGACGTGGACCCTCGTGCCCTCAGCCACGCTGGGCGGTGTGACGGTATTCGTGCCGGATCAGGTCAACGTGCGGGTGGGGCCCGGCACCCAGTTCGATCAGGTCGGCGTGTTGATTGCGGGGCAGACCGCGCCGGCCGTGGGTCGCACTGAATTTGGCGAGTGGATACAAATCGAATACTTTGGCGCCCCCGGCGACCGCGCGTGGGTGTTTGCGCCGCTGGTCGTGCTTCGCGAGGGCACCATTGACGAATTACAGGTCGCCACAGCCCCCCCAACGGCGACGCGCCCGCCGACGGCGACTTTCGCGCCCGGCGTCGGCCCGGGGGGCACGCCGCTCCCGACACGCCTGCCGACCTTCACGCCGGCCCCGCCCGTGGTGCAGCCGACCTTTGCCCCTCCGGATGTCGGCGGCGGCGGATTCCCACCCGCACTGATCATCATCGGGCTGTTCGTCGTCGGCATCCTGTCCGGGATCGTCGCCATCTTGCGCCAACGCGGTTAGGCAACACCCTATCGGCGGCTGTCACGCTCGCCGTTCGGCCGGCACAGCCGGTACTCCTTGTCGCCGTCGATGTCGCGGTGGGGCTTTAGCGCCCAGCCAGACGCCAGCGCCCGCAGCTACTCACGTTGCGATTCGCTCAAATTCATCGCTGCGTCGCCGTCAAACGAAACGCGCGCCACGCCCACCGAGCCTCACCCCAGGTTGTCGATGTGCTGCATCATCTGGCGCTGGTTGATGCGCTCGAATTCGTCGGGAATGATAAGCTCCAGCTCCTCTTCCGAAAGCCGGTAACTTAATATTTCCAGCGCATTCTGGGGAGACGACCCGTACGCCAGTTTGTGCTTCCCGTTCTTCATTTTGAACAGGTACATGTAATGTGGGTTGCTGAAGCTGCTCATGGGTAATGCCTATGCCTTGATGAGGGCATCGGAAAACACGCCCGGCCGGTCGCGGAACGAGGGGTCCAGCCCGGCGTTGATCTCCGCGTCGTACGCGCCGCCGAGCAGTGCATTGTAGAATGCATAATCGATGCCCTTCACCTTCTCGTCGTCCGGGAAGCGATGGTAGTTGTCCTTCGACATCAGGCTCTTGCCCTCGGCGATCAGTTGGTACCCCAGCGCCGAGCCGGGGTAGGGCGCATAATACGAGATCGACGGAAATACGTGCTTCATCGTCTTGAGCATGCGCATGGTCTTGAAAGCGTCTTCGGGTTGCTCGCCCGGTATGCCGAGCATGATGTTGGCCCAGAACTTGGGCGGCGCTTTGCCGGCTCCGGCGGCCTCGTCGCCGATGCGATTGAGCAGATCGATGGCAAAGTAATTGTCTTCCTCCGTGCATTCCTTGTTCAGGATTTGCAGCACGCGGTCGCTGCCGGATTCGAAGCCGATGGAGATTGTGTTCCAGTTGGTCTCTTTCACGAGCGCTTCGAACAAGTCCGGCCATTGCCGTACCGTATCCGAACGGGCGGCGGCCCAGTAAGGCCAGGCCTTGTTCGCCATGCGCGGATACTTGTCCAGCCATTCGCGCAGCCAGCTCGGATGCTGAAAAAACATCGAATCGTGGATCACGACTGAGCCGACCCCATACTTGTCGTCGAGGTCGTTCAGTTCTTCGATGACCATCTCTACCGGGCGGCGGCCCATGTTTGGAATGTACGAATTCTCGTTGCAGAAGACGCATTGCCACGGGCAAACACGGCTGGTGATGATCGTCGCCACGGGCGCGGGTCCCCAGCCACATTCGGGCTCCAGCGGCCAATTGAAGGCCTTGCGCAGCTTGCGGCCCCTCGGCTGTGGCCAGAGCGTGCGGTCGATCATGGGCCAATCAGCCATCGACTTTGCGCCCTCGCCCAGGATGACGCGCTCGAAGGCAGCCGGGTCGCGTACCAGATCGACGATTACGTTTTCGCCCGGGCCCTGGCAGATATGATCGAATTCCTCGACGGCGATCATCTCGTCCACGGCCACCGTAGCGTGCATGCCGCCGGAGAGCACGACGCTGGCGGGGTTGATTTCTTTGAAAAGACGGGCTGATTTGAGTGCGGCGGGGAAGGTGTAGCTGCGCACATTCATGATGAGCGTCTTGTAACCGGCGAGCAGCGGGCGCAGCTCGTCCCAGCTGCGCGCCGCCCGCGTGGAAAGCAGGTCGGTCTGGATGCCGTTCTGTTGCAGAATCGTACGCAACAGTCCAAGCCCGTGGTCCTGCCATTGCTCGTGTGGGCCGTCCGGGTTGACGAGGTCGCCCAGATCGCCCAGGTCGAGCCATAGGATGTCAGATGTTCGTGTGTGTTTTGGTGTAGGCCAGATACGCATTAGCAAACCATTTTTCGGAATTCAACGCCAGGGAGCAAAGTAGCCGCACCTCTTCGGGCGGCTCGCAGCGGGTAGGCGCGATGATTAGCAGAGATGTTCTTTGCGACTCTCTGCGCGCTTGCGTTAGATTCTGCGGCGGCCGGCGAAGCCGCCTTCAAGCGTGTGCCAGTACGCCACTTCAGGCTCGTCGTACTTCCAGCACAAATAGATGTCATCCCCGTCGCGCTCGGACAGGAAATCTACCAGGCCGGTGTTGACATCCTTTACGAAGATGCCCATGGCGCGGATTTCTTTCAAGCAGCGGCGGACAGTTTCGAATTCGTAAATAAGTTCGGATGCGCGGTAGTTGCCGCCATTGGCGGCGGCTTTCTCAATGGCAGGCCAGACTTCGGCCCGGTCTTTAAGCACGTCGCGCCGGGTATTGAGGATCGTGGCAATTAACTCGCGGACTACGAGAAGCGCCGCATTTGCTTCCGCAACCGTGTAATATGGCCCCGACATACCGGCGGTTCCCTCACCCTCCACAAAAAATGCAGATGTAGCCAGCGGCCACACCTGCATCTTGTAAACGCTAATAAATTGGTTGGCGGAAAGAAACTAGCAGGCGCATCCCCCGCCGGCTGCCGGCGCGGCACCGCCTTCCGTTCGGAACGAATGGCCACAGCCGCAGGTCGATACCGCGTTGGGGTTGTCGATGCGGAAGCCGCCGCCCATCAGGTCGCCCACGTAATCTACCGTGGAACCGACGAGGTACGACAGTGAAGTCGGGTCCACGAACAACTTGACGCCGTCCTGCTCTACGATCGTGTCAAATTCGCGCGCCTCGGCCTCCAGCGCCATGCCGTAGTTCATGCCCGAACAGCCGCCGCCCGACACAAATACGCGCAAACCGTGATTTGGCAGGCTGCGCTCCTCTAGCAAGCCGCGAATCTTCTCGGCCGCGGCCGAAGTTAGGTTGACTGCCGGTGTCTCTTCACCCAAAACCGAAATCTCATTGGTATCGATCTCAACAAGCGCCATATTGTGATGTCCTTTCCAAACAACTTAATGCCTGGCAATAGCTTGAGTGGATTTTAGCAGGATTCAAACCGATAGTCAATAAAAGCGACAGCCATCGTCATAATTCGCCTTGCGGGTGCTATGCCGGGACGTCCGCCCCCCGGATCAGGTACGCACAGGTCTGATCGCCTGCGGCCAGATGGCACACGCGCTCGGTTTCTACGCCGACCAGTCTGGAGATCAGCTCCATGTCCATGTGACAGAGTTCGGGGTGGTTGCCGGCCAGACTCTCGTATGGGCAATTGCAGGTATATAACATCAAACCTTCGTCGCTCCCACCGTGCGAGGTATCCTTTGTCGTTGAGACTTTCAACGACATAAGCGAGTCGCTTAACCAAGGGCACGCCCGCATCGGGAAGTGGAATGTCGTTCACCAGGCGGTCGGACATCCGCTCAAAGATAGTATGGAGTTCAGAGGCGTCATAGCGCGACTTGATTTCGTCCATCAAAATGTGCGCTAGCCGCGCGTAGCTTCTCGGAAACTGGTCTTCCGCCTTCGGAGTCAGTGAATAATCATATTGGGGGCGGCCCGGCGTGCTCCTGCGCCGGATGGCAGGCTCGCCCACGAGGCCCTCGGCGCGCAAAACGTCCAGATGGTGGCGCACCGTCACACTGGTGATGCCAAGTTCCTGGCGCAATTCCTCGACGGTGGCCGAACTGCGGCCTTTGAGGATTTCGAGTATTTGCTGGCGTTTGCCGTGCAAGCTGGCCTCCGGGCAACCTTCCTGCCGTGTGGCTGGGCGACTACAATCGCTGCAATCTTAGCAATCCGGCGCGGGATGTTAAATGTGACCCCGAAAGGCGGATTTACCCCATATTATCACAAACAGCCTTCGGCGCGGTGCATTTTCCATTTTATCTTGTTGTTCCTTGACAAAGCAGAATCGCAAACCTATAATTCCCGCATTACTTGTGAAATTTGTCATTTAATTGAGCTGAACCCCACTCTTTGCGCCCAACGGTCCTGCAACGGGCGTTTTAAGGCTGGACTCTTGATTTATGACTGCACTCCAGTACAATCACGTCCATCCAGCCTGATCTGCAATTCTGCGTTGTGAACCGCCATGGCGATGGTGCGCAGGCTGCCGGCGGTGATAAGCTTTACTGGGACGCCTCGTTTGCGATTGCACGCGGGCTGATGCGCGAGCATCCCGGCGCCGACCTTGAGAACGTTTCGTTGATGCAGGTATTTGAGTGGGTCATACAACTCCCCGATTTTGTCGACGACCCCGATATGGCCAACGACGAACTGCTCGCGGCCATATACCAGGACTGGTACGAGGAGACCATTCCCTATGACGAATGAACTGAGCAACCCCGACATTCCCATCCCGGACGAGATGCAATCTCAGGTAACGATTACATCGCTGGACAAAATCTACAATTGGGGACGTCGGAACTCGATCTGGCCGATGATGTTTGGCCTGGCCTGCTGTGCGATCGAGATGATCTGTACGGCCGCGAGTCGCTACGACCTGGCTCGATTTGGAATGGAAGTGATGCGGCCCAGCCCGCGGCAGAGCGATTTGATGATTGTCTCCGGGACCGTTACCAAGAAAATGATTCCACAGATTGTACGACTGTACAATCAAATGCCCGAGCCGAAGTATGTGATGGCGATGGGCGCGTGCGCAAGCGGCGGCGGGCCGTTCAAAGAAGGCTACAATGTTGTGTCGGGCGTTGATAAGTTTGTGCCGGTGGACGTATACGTGCCCGGTTGCCCGCCAACGCCGCAGGCCTTGCTGCACGGCCTGATCAAGTTGCAGGAGAAAATCGACACCCAGACGATCCGTGGCGCACCGTGGTATCAGAAAGGCGCCAGCGAACCCATCCCGGTACCGGTGCTCGGACCCGACCTGATCGACCCGCGCCAGCTTGGCGCCATCCGGCAAATTGCCAGCCAGCCGTTGCCGACCGAGCCTGAGCCGGTGGAGGCCTAGTCGATGAGCGAAGAACAAGCTCCGGTAGCCGAACCGCAAGACGAGGCCGCAGCCGATCCCTTGATTGCGCGCTTTCCCGGTGAGGTTGTGCCGGACGAGCGCAAAGGCTTTCAGGGTTACATTGTGCAGCCGGACAAATTGGTGGAGGTTGCCACCGCGCTGCGCGACGATTTCGGCTATGACTACCTTTCGTCCGTAACAGGCGTCGATTATGTTGAAGACGACAAGTTGGAGGTCGTCTATCACGCGTACCAGATGGAAGGCGGCCCGGCCCTCAATTTCAAAGTTCAGTTGGGGCGCAGCGAGCCGGTCGCGCCGTCGCTGGTGTCGGTCTGGCCCGGCGCGGACTTTCAGGAGCGCGAAGTGTACGACATGTACGGCGTTCGCTTCGACGGGCACCCCGACCTGCGCCGCATCCTGATGTGGGACGGGTTCCACGGGTATCCGCTGCGCAAGGACTGGCAGGAACCGTACTTTGAGGAAGAGAACAAGCCGTTCGGCAATCGCTGGCCGGGAGGAGAAGTCTTCCGCATTGAAGAGAACAATCCCTTTGGTAAGAACGTCGCCTATCCGCCCGGGTTTGATCCTGAGAGTTGGGCGCCGGAAGGGGAAGCCTCGCTCTACGGCGGGATGGGGCGCGGTGCAAATGGCGACGGCCTGAAGACCGATGAACTGATCGTGAACCTGGGGCCACAACATCCATCTACGCACGGCGTTTTTCGCATGGTCGTGCGGCTGGACGGCGAGACCATCGTGGACCTGAAACCCGTGATGGGCTACCTGCACCGCAACCACGAGAAGATTGGCGAGCGCAACACGTGGTTGCAGAACATGCCCTACACCGATCGCCTCGACTACATCTCGTCGATGAGCAACAACCTGGGATATGCGCTCACAGTCGAGAAGCTGATGGGCGTCGAGATTCCCGAACGCGCCGAATACATCCGCGTGCTCATGGCCGAACTGACGCGCATCTGCAATCACATGTGGGCGATTGGCTTCCTGCTGAACGACCTGGGCGCGTTCTTTACACCGGCGCTGTATGCCATCAAGGAGCGTGAGCTTATCCTGGACTTCTTCGAGGCCACGGCTGGCTCGCGCATGATGTGCAACTACATGCGCTTCGGCGGCCTCGCGCGCGATATCCCAGCCAAGCTCATGCGCGACGAAGACACGCTGGAGTTCTTGCATGATCTCGTGCACGAGCGCCTACCGCGCGCGATCGATGAGCTTGATAACTACCTGACGAACAACGAGTTGATCCGTTCGCGCTGTATCGGCGTCAGCCCGATGTCGGCGGAAACCGCCATTGCCTACAGTACATGTGGGCCGTTCCTGCGCGCCTCGGGCGTTCCATACGATGTGCGCCGCGCCGAGCCATACAGTATCTATGACCGCTTCGACTTCGACGTGTGCACGCGTCCGAACGGCGATGTGTACGACCGCTATATCATCCGTATCGACGAGATGCGCCAGAGCGTGCGCATTTGCCAGCAGGCATTGCGCGACCTGCCGCCGGAAGGCGATATCTTCCGGGGCAAGCCGCAATACAACGTGCGCGTGCCGGCTGGAGAATCGTATGGGCGGATCGAGAATCCAAAGGGCGAGCTTGGCTACTACGTCGTCTCAACCGGCAAGCACAACCCGTATCGCTACCACGTGCGCGCCCCGTCGTTCATCAACCTGACGGTCCTGGGTGAACTGTGCAAGGGGCATAAAGTGGCGGATGTGGTCGTGATTCTCGGCAGTATTGACATCGTGCTTGGAGAAACCGACAGGTAGGGTGCGGAGTTGGAGTTAGGGTGTTGACGTTCGCACGCTAACTTCTCACTCTGACTCTAACTCGAACCGGAGCAGCTATGTACGGACTTGGCATCATACGCGGCCTTGGCGTAACACTAAAGCATTTTGTCGCAACGTATGTGGACGATTTTCGTTATCTTGGGCGGCGCTATTACGACAGCGACTCGCTGAAAGCGCGCCAGGGGACCTCGGGGCGCGGCGTGTTCACCGTCCAGTACCCCGAAGAGGAGCTACCGGTCCCCGAGCGCTTTCGTTACATCCCGTTCCTGATTTATGAGGAGCAGGAAGATGGGTCGCGTCAGGACCGCTGTACTTCGTGTGGCATCTGCGCGAAGGTCTGCCCACCGCAGTGTATCTGGATTGTACGTACCACTCATCCGAAAACCAAGCGGCCGGTTCCCGAACCGCTCGACTTCTTCATCGACATAGACATCTGCATGAACTGTGGCTATTGCGCAGAGTACTGCCCATTCGACGCCATCAAGATGAATCACGATTACGAGTTGGCTTCGTACGACCGGACCGGCGGGCACATTTACAACAAGGCGCGCCTGGATATGCCGCTTTCATACTATGCAGACATCCGACCGACCGACTATGAGGCGGAGGAGAAAGCACGAGCGGAAGAAGAGGCCAAGAAAGCGGCTCGCGCAGAGGCGGCCGCGGCCAAGCGCAAGGCGGCGGCCGAAAAGGCT
>JBHHUI010000055.1:0-9591 GCA_046753805.1 Anaerolineales bacterium | reverse complement strand
GGAATCATGCGCAGCGGCGCAAGGGCCGGAGATCCACCTGTCTTTGTGGGATTGCATCTTCGCGTTAAGAGCCGGCAGCATCCGGCTCTCGCCCCGTCCGTCGAAAATCATCCGGGGCTCGATGGTAGAATCGCTGCGTGCGCATCGATCTATTTACAATCTTCCCGGCAGTCTGTGAAGCGTACCTGGGCGAAAGCATCCTCAAGCGCGCGCAGGCAATGGACGCCGTGCAGATTCACCTCCACAATCTGCGCGATTTCGCCACCGACAAGCACCGGATGACTGACGACGTGCCGTACGGCGGCGGCGGGGGCATGGTGATGAAGCCCGAGCCGGTCTTTGCCGCCGTTGAATCCGCTCTGGTAGACGCCGACGCGGGTACGCCGGTGGTGTTGCTCTCCCCACAGGGCCGACCTTTCACCCAGGCCGCAGCGCGCGCATACGCGGCGACCGGCCGAATCGCGTTGATCTCCGGGCGTTACGAGGGCGTGGACGAGCGCATTCGCACGCACCTGGCGACGGACGAAATATCCATCGGCGATTTCGTGCTGACGGGCGGCGAACTGCCCGCACTGGTCGTGATCGACGCCGTGGTGCGGCTGCTGCCCGGCGTGCTAGGCGATCCGTCTGCAACCACCGACGATTCCTTTGGCCTGGCCGGGCTGCTCGAATACCCGCACTACACGCGGCCGCCCACATTCCGGAGCTGGTCCGTGCCCGATGTACTCATATCCGGCGACCATGCCCGCGTCGCGCGCTGGCGGCGCGAGCAGGCGCTCCGCCGTACATGGCAGCGCCGCCCGGAGCTGTTGCTGGACGCAGAACTGTCCGAAGCCGACCGCCACTTTCTGGCCGAACTCGCCACGGAGAGCGCGCAGCAACGGATTGACAGCGGAACCTAACAAAGCCGCCGTGGACTATTCGACCATTACAGAAACGCTGCTGGTGGGTACCACGCCGGCAAGCACAGACTACGCCACATTGCGGGCTCTGAAGGTGACGCTGGTGTTGAATATGCAGGTCGAGCGCCTGCCGAGCCGGGATCATGCCGCAGCGCCCATGCGAACCCTGTGGCTGCCTGCCTTTGATTTTCCGCTCATTCCGATCCCCATCCGGCTGTTGCGGCGCGGCGCGAAGGCGGCGCTGGAGGTGATGGCAAGCGGCGGCAGCGTATATGCCCATTGCCAGCAGGGTGTGCACCGGTCAGTTGCGATGGCTGCCGCCATATTGATCGCCCAGGGCAATTCCGCCACAGCGGCGATGGACCTGATCGCAAGTCGGCGGGCGGTGGCCGACCCTTACGCGCCGCACATCCGGCGACGCATTCTCAAGTTCGCACAAGACTGGCAGGCGAACGGAGCCACATAGGTACAGGCACTTTTATAATGGACTATGAAATCCACACCATCGACTTGCACCACCGCAACATGCCGCACGTGATTGCCGCCTTCGTCGTCGAGGGGCCGGGCGGACTCGTGCTGGTCGAAACGGGACCGGGTTCGGCCCAGCAGCGGCTGGCGGATGGTATCCGGGCGCTGGGCTTCCAACCGACCGACATTCGGCACGTACTCGTGACGCACATCCATCTCGACCATGCCGGAGCCGCCGGCTGGTGGGCGCGGCAGGGCGCGCACGTATATGTGCATCACATTGGCGCGCCACACCTGATCGACCCCACCCGGTTGCTGACAAGCGCCCGGCGCATTTATGGCGCCGAGATGGAGGCCCTCTGGGGCGACATCTTGCCGGCGCCGGCCGAGCGGGTAACCGCGCTACATGATGGCGACACGGTGGACGTTTGCGGGCTGCAGTTTACTGCGCTGGACACGCCCGGCCATGCACGACACCACCATGCGTTCCGGTTGGGCGACATCGCTTTCAGCGGGGACATCGCCGGTGTGCGCATGCCCGGAACTTCGCTGGTAGCGGTCCCGGCGCCGCCGCCGGAATTCAACCTTGAAGACTGGCACGGGAGTCTGTCCCGGATGTTGCAGGAAGACTTCACCGCGCTGTACCTGACCCACTTCGGGCGCTTCGACGATGCCCGCCGGCACCTGGAAGCGATGACATCGCAGCTGAGCCAGGCTGCTGAACACGTGCGCGAGCAGATGGCAGCGAACGCCGCACGGGATGAGATCGTCGCGGATTACACAGCCTGGCAGCGCCGGCGCGCCGAGGAAGCGGGCATGTCGGCCTCAGCCGTGCGGCGCAGTGAGACCGCCAATGGGCACTACGCGTCGGTAGACGGGATGATGCGCTACTGGCGCAAGCGTTGGGAGCAGGAAGCGGCCAGCTAGCTGCCGGGGCAGATCAGAAAAGTCTGAGCGTGGCGGCGGCAATGGCGGCCGCGCCAAGCCCGCCCAGCACAAGGAGTCCTACTATAGCCCACAGTAGCAGCCGCACCCACCGGGCACGATTGGTCCCGACGTCCAGGATCACCGCCGTCACGTTGTCTGTGCCGCCGGCCTCGCGTGCGTGGCGGACCAGTTCCTCCGCGCACGCCTGCGGGTTTGCAAACGCCTGCATGGCGGACTGGATGGAGTCATCGTCGATGAGATCGCTCAATCCATCCGAGCAGAGCAGGATGCGGTCGCCGGGCTGCAGGGGATAGCCCTGGTTCGTAACCGACTGCTCGTCGGTTTCATCATCCGCGAGACGCAGGCGGAAGTCGGGGGTCGCATCGGCGCCGGCGCCCAGGTAGCGGCGTAGCACGTTGCGGCGCGGATGATTACGGGCCTCCTCCGTCGACAGAATCCCTTTATCGCGCGCTTCCTGCACCCACGAGTGGTCGATGGAAATCTGTCGCAACGCGCCGTTGCGCATAAAGTAGATGCGGCTGTCGCCAATCGCAGCCGTGTACAGCGCGCGGTCGAACACCAGCGCCGCGACGCAGGTTGTGCCCAACCCCTGTGATTCCGGGTTTGCGTCCGAATGTTCTGCGATGGCGGCGCTCGTCGCCTCGAATGCCGCGGTGAACAGGCTTCGATAATCGAGCATCTCGGCGCGATCGAACGTCTGTGGAATGATCTGGGCGGCAATACTCGAAGCCACTTCGCCGGCCTGATGCCCGCCGATGCCGTCCGCTACCATGACAAGCGTGACCGGCGTGCGCACGCCGCGCGGCGGGTCGTAATAGACCGTCACAAATCTGTCTTCGTTGTTCGTACGTGTTTCCCCGGGATGCGACATGCCCGCAACCGAGACATCACTCCGCTTGCGACGTTTCATCTCGCGCCTCCCACCTGAACTTTACCGCGCCCACGTGCAGTTCGTCGCCGTCAACCAGCAGGCGCTGCTCCCCTTCTTTGAGCCGCTCCCCGTTGACCCATGTGCCGTTGAAGCTGCCCAGGTCTTCGAGCCGATACCCGCCGGCCTCGTCGCGCGCCAGGCGGCAATGTCGCCGTGATACGGTCAGCGGGTTGGCTGCATCCAACTTGCTGATATCGACCTTCAATTCGTCGCCCGGGTCATCCGGCGTGCTGCGCCCCACAATGATCTCGTCCGCTGTGAGGCTCACGCGCACGCCGGCCTCCGTGACAAGCGTAAAGCGCGCTTTGGGCGGCGCGGGAATCTGCGGCGTTCCAACGTCTTCCACGCCCAGTTCATCCCATGGCAACGCAAGCCCCCGGCCGCCAAGCAGTGCGTCGAAATCGGCTACGAGTTCTTCCGGTGTGCCATAGCGCGCCTCCGGTTTGGCCGCCAGCAGCCGGTTAATTAATTCCTTGCCGCTGGCCGCCGAGCGGTCGCGCTGAACCGGCTCCAGCAGTTCTGACGGCAATACGTGTTCGCCCATTCGGCCGCGCGGGGGCAGGCGTCCGGTCAGGCATTCGACCATGATGACTCCCAAAGAGTACATGTCGGCGCGGATGTCCACATTGCGCGAATCCAGGAGCTGCTCCGGGGCTGCATAGGCCAGCGTTCCGGCGAAAACATTCGCCCCGGTGAGCGTTTCCTCATTTAGATTCTTGGCAATGCCGAAGTCGAGTACCACGGAGGTATCGTTCGCCTGTACCATGATATTCTGCGACTTTAGATCGCGGTGCACGATCCCCAGCCGGTGTAACTCAGCCAGCGCCAGTGCAAGTTGCCGCCCGAGAGCAAGCGTGTTGCGCTCCGTTAGAGTTTCCAGGCGGCGCACGATATTAGCCAGCGTCAGGCCCTCCACATAGGCCATTGCGATGAACGTCACCGGCGCCGGCAGATCATCCTGTTCGTGCTGGATGGCGAAGTCGTAGATGGAGACGATATGCGGGCTGCGGGCGTCTTTGAGGATATTGATCTCACGCACAAACCGGGCCAGAAAACGCCGCTCAAGCATGTGTTCATGGACGAGCTTGACAACCACCATGCGGCCGACTACGGTGTCGCGCGCGAGATACACCGTGGCCGACCCGCCCGTTGCAATCCGTTCATACAGCCGGTAGCGCCCTTTTAGAGTCGTGCCGTTAAGCATCTTCGTAGAGCATGCTCCCAACGCGAGGAATTCACCACGGAGCCACTGCCGGCGCAGAGATCAACGACATAGCGAGAAGCGAATCCACTTTGCACACTCCGTAGTGGCCGCTTGCTATCCGCCTGTCGCGTCCCAGATGCGCACCGTACCGTCATCGCTCCCGCTTGTCACGCGCCGCCCATCGGGTGCAAACGCGATGCAGCGTACCCACTCGGTGTGACCGCTCAGTATGCGGCGTACCTTACCACTGGCCACGTCCCAGATGCGCACGATCGGATCGAAGCTGGCGGTCGCAATGCGCGCGCCCTGCGGGTCGCTGGCGACCGACCAGATGCCGCTGCTCGGTCCGGCCAGCGTGCGCAGGCAGCGACCGGTGACAACATCCCAGAGCCGGATGGTGCGGTCGGCGCTGCCGGAAAGCAGCCCCTGCCGGTTGAAGGCTACCGACCATACCACGCCCTCATGCGCGTGCAACGTGCGCAGCAGTTTACCATCGGCGACCTGCCACACTGCAATGAGATGGTCGCTGCCCGCCGAGGCGAGATGGCGACCGTCCGGGCTGAACGATACACTACGCACCCAGTCCGAATGACGCATGAGCCGCGCGCGGAGTTCTCCGCTGGTTGCATTCCACAGTTGCACCGCCCCGCCCGAAAGAGAATCGTCGCCGCCTGTTGCCAGCGTGGCGCCATCGGTCCCAAAAGCCAGTGTGGAAATTCCATCCGGGGTGTGCAGCGTGCGGCGCTGCACGCCCGCGGCCGCCTGCCAGATGCACACGATACCGTCGTCGCTGCCCGACGCCAGCAGCGCGCCGTCCGGGCTGAACGCGACGCTTGTTACGCTGCTCTCATGTCCGGAAAGCACGTGCAGCGATCTGCCCGTCCGGACGTCCCACAACCGCACGGTGCGGTCGTCGCTGGCTGAAGCGATCGTTCGCCCGTCCGGACTGTACGCGACGCCCAGCACGGAACCGTTGTGCCCCGTGAGAGTCGCAAGCATCTGTCCGCTGGCCCGGCCCAGCGCGCGGGCCGTGTCCAGTCGCAATGGGCTGGTCTTAGCCGCCCGCGCCGGTTCGGTGCGCGGAAGGCCTCCGGGCGATTCGGCCACGGTGGTGTGCAGGTGTGCGGGCGCCCGCAGGACAAACCGGATCGCAGCGCCCAACTCGCGCGCATCTTCATAGCGGGCGGTCGGCTCTTTAGAGAGCACGCGTCGGAGGACAGGGTCCAGCGCTGGATCGGCAGCCGAATAAACAGCGGCCAGGTCGGGCGGGTCGTCGGTCAGTTGCTTGTAGATCAATCCGATGGGTGTATCCGCCTCGAACGGCGGACGGCCGGTGATCATCTCGAAGGTCATGATCCCCAGGGAGTAGATGTCACAACGATGATCGGTCGGCTGACCGCGCGCCTGCTCCGGACACATGTACGCGGGCGTGCCGATGATCCCGCTGCCGGTCAGGCTGGCGCTGCTGTCGCTGAGCTTGGCGATGCCAAAATCCGCAAGGTAGGCGACGCCGTGGGCGTCGAACAACACGTTGGTAGGTTTGAGATCGCGGTGGAAGATTCCGCGGGCGTGCGCCGCCGAAAGCGCTCGCGCCAGCCGTTCGACCAGCGCCGCCACGGTCTCCAGCGCCAGCGGTCCATGCGCCACAATCTGGTCGCGCAGCGTGCCGCCGGGCATGTAGCGCATCACGATGAATGGCTGGCCGTTCTGTTCGCCCACATCGTAGACCGGGACAATCGCCGGGTGTTCGAGCGCCGCCACAATCTCAGCTTCTTTCTTGAAGCGCGCCCGAAAGCTCGGGTCGTGTGTGAACTGGCGCGGCAGCACTTTAACGGCGACTTTGCGCCCAATGATCGGATCGCGCGCGAGGTAGACCACAGCCATCCCGCCCCGGCCCAGCTCCGACTCGATCTCGTAACGGCCGACTTTATTGAGAGCTTCCGTCAACGAACCTGATTCTCCAGCGCGAAGGGTGGAATGATACGCGGATCAACGCGGATTTCATTTCCAGCGGCTCGGGGCCGGCGCTCACAGAGCCGAGGCCGCCGCACAGGGCGCCGACAGCCCCGATGATCCACAGCGCCGGGGTGCGCGAGACGATGCGCCAGGTTTGCGTGACGATGGCGACAAAAGCGTCGATCATTGGTTCTCCAGTGTGCGAGTGTCCAGCCATCATAATACGGGTGGACGGTATACGCGGCAACTTGCGTTGGCTGTGACTTAAGTCGCAGCTGATGTCCCCACCAGCGCCTGCACCGTAGCAACCCCCTCTCGCCGTACGGCGCGCGCCAGCCCCCGGTTGATCTCGCGCACGAGTCCCGGGCCGCGATAGACCAGGCCGGTGTACACCTGCACCAGCGTCGCACCGGCCCGGATTTTCTCCAACGCCGCAGCCGGGTTGTCGATGCCGCCCACACCGACGATGGGCAACCGTCCGCCTGTGTGCTGATAGGTGTAGCGGATGATTTCGGTCGCGCGGGCGCGCAGCGGCGCGCCGCTCATGCCGCCCGCCTCGGCGGCGGCCGCACTGCGCACGCCGCTGCGGTCCACGGTCGTGTTCGTCGCAATCAGCCCATCCGCGCCGGAGGCGTGCAACGCCTCCAGCACCGCATCCAACTCCGGCCAGCTCAAATCCGGGGCAATTTTCACCAGCAGCGGTACCTGCCGCCCACTGCGCTGCGCCCATTCATCGCGCCGCGCGACGAGACCGGCGAGCAGCTTCACCAGCGTGTCGCCCGCCTGCAGCGCGCGCAGGCCCGGCGTGTTGGGTGAGCTGACGTTGACGGCGACGTAGTCGGCAAGGTCGTATACCTCCGCGAGCAGCGCGGCGTACTCGTCCGGCGCATCTTCATTGCGCGTGTCCTTGCCCTTCCCAATATTGATGCCGATTCTCATTCCGGCGCAGTGTCGCCGCGCCCGGGCTAACGCCGCCGCGCGCAGCGCCTGCACACCCCGGTTCGGAAAGCCCATCCGGTTGACGAGCGCGCTATCCTCGGCCAGCCGGAAAACACGCGGGCGCGGGCTGCCGCACTGCGGCAACGGAGTCACCGTACCAAGCTCCACATGCCCGCAGCCAAGTAGGCCCGATCCCGTCACGGCGCGGCCGTCCTTGTCATACCCGGCCGCCAGCCCGACCGGGTTGGCGAAATCGAGGCCGAACGCCGATGTGCGCAGCGCCGGATCGGAGACGGCGAAGGTGCGCCGCAGCGCCCCGCGCCCGGGCGCGGTCGCCGCCGCCAGCGCCAGCGCGCGCAGTGTGAGATTGTGGGTGGCTTCAGGGTCGAACCGGAAGAGCAGCGGGCGCAGCCAGCGCGCGTAGGTCATACCGGGCGCGCCAGAAAATCCTCGACGGCAGCCGCTTGCCCGGCCGTAATCGCCCCACTCGCGCGCCACAATGCCAGCAGGTCGCGCAGCGCCAGCACGGCGTGGAAGTGGTAGCCGCGCCCTTCCAGATCGGCGCGCGCCGAGCCGTGTCGGTCGATCAGTACGACGATGTCGTGCACGCGCAGCCCGGCGGCCGACAGCGTCTCGATGGCTTCCAGCTTGGACGCGCCGGTGGTTGCCAGATCGTCTACAAGCACGACCGTCTCACCGGCCTGGAAACCACCCTCCACCGGCGCGCGCATTCCGTACGCCTTGGTCTCCTTGCGCGGGAACACCACCGGCTGGTCCAACGCCAGCCCGAGGGCGGTCGCGATAGGCAGCGCCGCGTAGGGGATGCCCGCGATGCGGTCGTACTCCAGTTCGCGCAGCACATGGGCATAGGCTCGCGCGACGCGCCGCAACACGCGCGGGAAGCCGCTCAGGCGCCGCAGGTCGATGTAGATGGGCGAGACCGCGCCAGACTTCAATGTGAATTCGCCGAAGCGCACGCAGCCGGTGTCGAACAGGTCCTGCGCTAACGCTGCGTGCGGATGCGCCGCCGAGCCGCCAGTGCTCGGCGCGCCGCCGCGACTCCGATTGATCGCGTCGCGCAGGTCCCGCGCCGCCCGACCCGCATCCGGCGCGCGCGCCAGCGTGCGCGACACGCTCACGAGTCCGCCCAATCCGTCCGAGCGCAGGCCGACTTCCAGGGCCGGTCGCAGGTCCGCCCCTTGCGCGCCGATGCCGGGCATGAGGAGCCACAAGTCGGACGCAATCGCGCGCACGCGCGCCAGCGCCTGCGGGTACGTTGCGCCCACCACCAGCCCAACGTTTCCATGCGTACTCCAAACTTGCACCCGTTGTGCGATGTGCTCGTACAGTGGAACGCCGCCGGACTCGAGCGCCTGAAACTCGTCTGCGCCGGGGTTGGACGTTTTGCACAAGACAAACACACCATGCGCCGGATCGGTCATAAACGGTTCCAGCCCGTCGCGCCCGAGGTACGGGCTGAGCGTGATGGCGCCCGCTCCCAGCACCTCGAACGCGGCGCGGGCGTAGGCCGCCGAAGTGGAACCAATGTCGCCGCGCTTGGCGTCGAGAATGACCGGGATGCCGTCCGGGACGGCGGCGATCACGTCCCGCAGCGCGGCGAAACCGTCCGGGCCGAGCGCCTCGAAGAAAGCGGCGTTTGGTTTGAACGCACAGGCGTACTCGGCGGCGGCGGCGATCAGCCGTTCGCAGAAGGCGCGCGCGGCGGCCGCCGTCGGCGCGGGCAGCAACTCCGGATGCGGGTCCAGCCCGACGCAGAGCAACGAGTCGGCGGACTTCGCGCGGGCTTCGAGTTTGTCGAAGAAACTCATCGAATCAAGCGGAAAGTGCTGAAGCCAACTCTGGCGCTCAGACGATCACACCTTGCCCAGCACGAGCGCGAGCAGCGCCATGCGGATGTACAGGCCGTAGCGCATCTGCCGAAAATACGCTGCGCGCGGATCAGAGTCAACCTCCGGCGAGATTTCGCCCACGCGCGGCAGCGGGTGCATGATCACCAGGTTCTCTTTCGCAGCCCGAAACGTCTCGGGCGTGAGCACGTAGCTGCCGCGCACCGACTCGTACGCCTCGGGATCGTCGAAGCGCTCTCTCTGCACGCGCGTCACATAAAGCACGTCCGTGTCCGCCAGCACATCGTCCAACAACGTGTGCTCGCTCTGGGCGACGCCCCGCCCGTCGACTTCACCGATCAGCGCCGGCGGCATGCGCAGAATCTCCGGCGACAC
>JBHHUI010000054.1:0-9630 GCA_046753805.1 Anaerolineales bacterium | reverse complement strand
GGCTTTCTTCGGTTGCGCCCGGATACAGCGCCGCAGTCCGGGCCGGTCCGCGTCTGCCAACGGCCGCATTGTAATGCCGCTCAAACGAGGTCCAGGTGGGAGTGGTCGCCGAGATTGAGGTTGATCGAACGCGGTCTGCGGTCGGTCTGGGTCACGAAGGCGTTGCGTCCGATGAGCGAGTCTTGGATGCGCGTCGCGACATTCGCAATGCAGGAATGTTCCAGCATGATCACGTGCTCAAGCTCGCTGTCCTCGATGACACAGTCATGGTAGATCGAGGTGTACGGCCCGACGAAGGCGTTTTCGATGCGGGTGTTCTCGCCGATGATCGCCGGCCCCCGGATGGTGCTGTTGATCACCTGTGCGCCGGTCTGAATGGTGACGCGTCGCCCGACGGTCGAGGCGTCATCGACATGGCCGAGTATCTCCGGCTCCATTTCGTCGAGCACGTGGTCGTTGGCGTTGAGCATGTCGATGGGTTTGCCGGTATCGATCCACCAGCCCGTGTGAACATAGGGATGTACCACATGCCCGGCGTCCAGCAGCCACTGGATCGCGTCGGTGATCTCCAGTTCGCCGCGCGCCGACGGCGCGATGGCGTACACGGCTTCCCGAATGTGATGGTCAAACATATAGATGCCGACCAGCGCCAGGTCGGAGGGCGGGTCGGGCGGCTTCTCGATCAGGCGTTTTACGCTGCCGTCGCCGTTGAGCACGGCCACGCCGAATTGCTGTGGATTGGGCACCTGCTTGAGCACAATCTGGCTGTTCCATTCCGATTGTGCGAACTCGCGGATCAACGGGCTGATGCCGCCTTCGATGACGTTGTCGCCGAGGAACATGACAAAGCGGTCGTCGCCCAGAAAGTCGAGCGACTCCCGGACGGCGTGCGCCAGCCCCGCCGGCGCGCTCTGCTCAATGTACGTCACATTCACGCCCCAGCGCTCACCGGAGCCGACGGCTGCCCGGATCTCGGGGCCGGTGTCGCCGACGACGACGCCGATCTCGGTGATGCCGGCGTCGCGGATCGCACGGATCACGCGGAACAGCACCGGCTCGTTGGCAACCGGAATGAGTTGCTTGGCGCGGGTGTACGTGAGCGGGTACAGGCGCGTGCCCTTGCCGCCGGAGAGGATGAGACCTTTCATGGCGTTACGCTTTCAGCCTTGCGATGGGCGGTGATACATGCTGTGCAGCGCGGCGCGGCGAGTCGCGTCGCGTTGGCCGTGGGGTTGCGTTGTAAG
Source organism: Anaerolineales bacterium (assembly GCA_046753805.1). Taxonomy (GTDB): domain Bacteria; phylum Chloroflexota; class Anaerolineae; order Anaerolineales; family JBHHUI01; genus JBHHUI01. The sequence continues at coordinate 8,386 of JBHHUI010000054.1, read as the reverse complement.
TTGGCATCTGCACATGTGTCAAGGGATGGCATTCGCGAGACGACGTCGCCCCAGTTGAAATGAGAGCGGGGGAAACAACGAAAGTAGGCCCAGCAATACAAACGCCCAGGAATGCCCGGTTAGGTACGGAGCCAGCAAAGGTGAGGCCGCGATTGCAAACTTGATCTCGCCTCTCCAAATCGCCATTCCCAGAAGGAATGCCCCAACGGGAATGCCTCTGGGCCAGATGCTCATGTTCCACCAGGCGTCGACAACTTGAAACGATTCCCCAATCCAAATTCCAAAAATCAGAAACGAGATTAGATATGCTACCAGTACAGGCCCAGCAACCAATAGCACTTTGCGCAGCCCGCCAGCCCGCCATGATTCCGCCAGCCAATACAAGGCCACCGCTACGCCGATTTGCGGCTTCGCGAGGACAAAAAACAGTCCTATCTGAGGGGGCATGACGAAGCCAAGTGCCAGGAGGCCCTCGATATTCCCATTATTCGAATTGACGAGCATTCCAGAGAACGTCAGCAGTAGCGGGATCAGCAGGAGGTTGGTTCTGAGCTTCACCATTACAATTAGGAAAGCAACCAGATTCAGCGCATACATTACTGCGCTTCCAAGCGCCGGCGTCAGCAGGGCAACGGGCAACAAAGGTATCAACACCCACGGCGGGTTGTGGAACGAAATCCGCTCATACGGAGATTCGCCCCGCAGCAGCGCCAGGCACGCCTCGCGAAATGCGCCTTTCCAGTCCATTCCAACCGATGGCGGCCCGTCGCGTACCCAGTCAACACCAACGGGCAAGTAGGTGTAGACGAAATATGTCGTCGCTGCAAGGCAAACAACGATGCCAACCACATCCGCAATGGTGCTGGTGCGGGGCATCTTCAGTTTATTTGCTATGAGGCCTGTTGCCATGCGTGCCCATTTCGAAGAGCCCGGGAGCGACGGCGGCCGGGAGTCGCCTTACGGGTTGAGACCGAGGGTGCAGATAACCTGAAGCCTGCGTGGCCCGCGGGCGATTCTCAGTACCCCCCCAGGCTGCTGTCGTGCGGCGCGTTGTTGAGTATCGCGCCGACGATATGGATGTTGACTTTCTCCAGCAGCTCTTTGGCGCGCGCGGCGTGATCGCGGCGGGTGTTCCCGGCCGCCAGCACCAGCAGCACGCCGTCGAGTCTGGAGGCCAGCAACGCCGCGTCGGTAACAGTAATGATGGGCGGGGCGTCGAACAACACAAACTCGGCCTGCTCCTTTACGCGCTCGAGCAGCGCCTCCATTTTGCGCGAGCCGATCAGGTCGGCCGGGTTGGTCGGCAGTGGGCCGGAGGGCAGCACGGCGAGATTCTCGATGCCGACATCGTGCACGGGCAAATCGCCTTCCGCGAGCAGCGCGCTGGTCAATCCGGTCTCGTTGGCCAGCCCCCAGATTTCGTGCTGGCGCGGGCGTCTCAGGTCGCAGTCCACCAGCAGCGTCTGCCGCCCTCCCTGGGCCAGCGTGACAGCCAGGTTTGCAACTGTGACGCTCTTGCCGGCAGCGTCAGCGTCGGTGGAGGGCGCCGTCACCAGCAATGCGTGCAGCGGCTTGTCGAGGCTGCTGAAGATCAGGTTCGTGCGCAGCGTGCGGTACGCCTCGGCGCCATTCGAGCGCGGGTCCGTCAGCGTGATGAGATTTGCGTCGGACTGGTTGGCAGACATAGCTAATTCCTGCGACGGCCTTCGGCGTTGCCGGCTGGAATAGTGCCCAACACCGAAAGCTCCAGATAGCGTTCCACATCTTGTCGCGAACGCACAATGCCGGACTCGATGTATTCCAGTACGAATACGACCACCCCGCCGAGCAGCAGGCCAATGATGCCGCCGGCTGCGGTGTTGATGGGCTTCTTTGGCCGGTCGAGCGAGAAACGCGGCGCGTCAAGAATAAGCGCCGTCACGCGGTCTTCGCGCCGCTGTTGCTGGTTCTCTTCATTGCGCCACTGCACAAGCAGCTCCGCCCAGCGGCGCGCGATGTCGTTGGCAAGGTCGCCGTTCTCGTTTTCGACCTCGATGCGGATGAGGAACTTGTCGGCCTGCGAGGCGATGGCGACGTCGCTGCGGAGCGCATCGGGCGTCATGTCCAGTTGCAGCGCTTCGATTACATCCTGCGCGCTGTTGTTCGTGTTCAAAAACGCGACGTACGAATCGAGCAGCAGTTTTGCGCTCTGCGTGAGGCCGAAATCGGTTCGCGCCGGTTGGATCAGGATATTGACGGTGGATTGATAAACCGGGGTCTGAATCGTGCTGAAGATGAACGCGCTCGCGGCCGTCAGCACCGCCAGCAGCGCCATGATCCACCCGCGTCGCCACAGGATACGGACGTAATCGTTGATTGACATTTTAGCTACCGGGGCGGGATTCTACCATGTAGGGGTTGTGGTGCATGGAGCACCCGGCCCCACTCGTCGCGGTCTGGCATCCCGCCGGGGGGCTGGACGGGATAGAGCGGCGCGCGGCGCGCTTCATGCGCTACGCTCCGCGCCTCGGAATCTCTCCCACGCACACCAACCCGAGCTGCTCAACTTCCTCGCGCGTGCGGACGGTCGGATCGAAGTAGTGCGCAGCAAATGCCAGCGCCACCCCGAATGCGATGCCGAGCCCCACCCGCACAACCAGCTCCAGCCGCGACCGGATCGACGGCGGCGAGACGGCCACCTGCGGCTCGTCCAACGCCACCACGACGGCGTTCTGGCCGCCCAACTGCGGAAAGACATCTCCGTTTTGTTCCTGTAACACGCGCACGGCGGCGTCGGCAATCGCAGTCAAATGCTCCGGGTCCGGCGTATTCAGATAGAGCACGAGCTCGCTGCGCCGGAAGTCGCTCACGAGGCCACTCTGGACCGCGCCCGGCGGCACTGCAATGTCTTGCCCGGCTAATTCCGCACTGACGGCTTCGGCAAAGGAACTGGTCTTCATCCACCCGGCGAGCGCCGTGACGATGTACTCGGACGAAAGCCAACTGTAGTAAGCCGGATCGAAACCGGATTCGCTGGTAGCTGGCGGCAGGCTGGCCGTGAGCCGCACCGAGGTGGAATAGATAGTCGGCGGCGGCGAGAACGTCGCCAGCCCGATGCCGCTGATTAACACAGCCGGTACCAATGCCAGCCACCAGCGGCGGCGCAGAATTGACCAATACTCTTTCAATTCCATGGCGGTTCACCACACCGTCCAGCGGACCCGGCCCAGCCGACCAGGCTGGGCTGCGCTGCGCTGGGCAAAGACACAAGACACAAAGAATTCATCCTTCGCGCCTTCGTATCTCAGTGTTTCATCTTTTCCTCGATAAATGCGCCCAGCTTCTCTTCGAACACAAACCGGTCGAATTGTAATGCATGCTTGCGGATGGCGGGTGCGTCGAAAGCCTTGGGTGTGAAATTCTCCAGCGCGCCCGCCAGCGCATCCGTGCTTTGTTCGTGAAACAAGACACCCGATAGCCCTTCGGCGACGTAGTCCAGCGCGCCGCCGCCCGCATAGGCGATTACTGGCCGCCCGGCTGCCATGGCCTGCACCGGTGCAATGCCGAAGTCTTCCAGCCCCGGAAAGAGGAACGCGCGGCAGTTGGCGATCAGGCCGGGCAAATCCGCCTCCGGCACACGCCCGACGAATTTGACAGTCGGCCCGGCCATGCGCTCCAGCCGCGCACGGTCACGACCCGAACCGGCCACGACGAGCGGCCGCCGCAGGCGCGTGCACGCCTCCACCGCCAGGTCAATACGCTTGTACGGGATCAGCCGCGACACGACCAGAAAGTAGCGCTCGGGTTTCGCCACGGGCAGATAGCGATCCGTGTCCACCGGCGGGTGGATGATAGCAGCCTCGCGTCCGTAGAAGCGGGCGATCCGGCGCTGCACGGCTGACGATATGGCGATGAAATGGTCCACGCGCCGTGCCGCACGGCGCTCCCAATGCTGCAGCCGGCGGATGGTCGGACGCAAGATAGCCGTGAGTGCGCCGGAAAACTGCTCGCGCGCCACGTACTCGTCGTAGCCCCATACATAGCGCGTGGGCGTCAGGCAATAGCAGATGTGCGTTGCGCCCGGCGGCTTGCGCACGCCGAGGCAGAAGCCGCTCTTGTTGGAAAGAATCAGGTCGTAGCCCGCCAGGTTGAAGCGGCGGAAGGCAAGCGGATACAGAAGCAGATAGGCTTGATGGCGTCGGTACACGCCCGGCAGTCGGTCCATGAACGACGTGCGGATATCCCAGCGCCGGTAGGCCGCGGGCATATGGTCACGCCAGTACATGGAAGTGAACACCGGCGCGCGCGGGAACATCGCGGCCAGCGTTTCCAGCACATCTTCAGCGCCCCCGATCTGGTTGAGCCAGTCGTGGACCAGTGCGACGCGCATCAGTCGGGGGATGTAGCATCGCCTAGCAGACCGGACATCGCAAGCACGCGGTTGGACCACGTTCTTGCATGGCGACTGATAGATTGCCTTACTTCAGGGTCTTGAGAATGCTCCCAGACCAGACCCCATAGAGCGAGCTGCACTTGCAGCTCCACCAGGTCTGCCTGAACTTCGATACTGCCGTCAAGAGCAGTCCACTCAATCATGTACTTGCTTTCCGTTAGCATCGTGTCGACGACCGCATTGCCGCCGGGGCTTTCAGCCAGTGAAGCCACCCTCGCAAGATTAGCGGCTATACCACCGAGTCGCACTGAAAACGGATCTCGCAAGAAGCGTTCTTGCACTGCAATCCAATCTCTCATGTTGCCTCCAAGAGGTTCCTGACGATTGATTCAACTTGCGCCCTCAAAGTTTCGTCTTCCAAAAGAATGCTTCGATTGTTCTGCCGAGGACGGATATTGATAAGCGACTCGAACCGCACCTCTTGGTTTGCTGGTATCCAGTCCGCCCCCCAGATATCATCTTGGTAACTCCCGTAATTGAGCAGCGCCGCTTCGCAGTCCGCATGCATGACTCCGCCCCCGGTAGTACTTTCCGACGAACGTCGACCGCCAGCTTGATGAGAGTCTCGAATTCTTGAAGCATATCGGCGATTTCTTCTCGTGTGGCGCTTTGTGTCACAATATGAACCTTGGTCATATTAGTCCTCCACTTGCGACCCATCAACCCGCGCTCTCACGGGACTGAACGAATATCGATGCAAAGCGCTCGGTCCTTGAAGTGCCAGCGCAGTTTGATGCGCCCGCGTGCCGTAGCCCTTGTGGCGCGCAAAGCCGTAACCCGGAAACCGATGATCCAGCGCGACCATCATCCGGTCACGGGATACTTTCGCCACAATTGAAGCCGCCGCCACCGATAGCGAGATGGCGTCGCCGAAAAACATGGACTGTTGGGGGAGGTCGATGGTCGCGCGCAGATCGACGGCATCGACAATAAGGTACTCCGGCTGGATGGCCAGCGCCGCTGCCGCCCGCTCCATCGCCGTCCGCGTCGCCGGCAGCAGCCCGCGCCGATCCACCTCCGCCGGCCCGGCGCGGCCGACGCCGATGGCGACCGCCACTTCCTGCACACATGCGTACAGGCGCTCCCGCGTTGCCGGGGTCAGCTTTTTCGAGTCGTCGACTCCGGCGAGCGCCGCAAGCAAATGCGGGTGATTGGCCGGCAACACCACCGCCGCCGCGACCACGGGGCCGGCCCACGCGCCGCGGCCGGCCTCGTCGATCCCGGCCACGCGCCGGACGCCTTGCGACCACAGAGCCTGCTCGATTTCGAGATGCGGCCGCGCAGGGAGCGGCGGCCTACTTCGGCGCGCCATACTTCCCACTCCGCCAGTTGCGCCGGATCGCGAGTACGTCCGCCAGCATCTGCAGCGAATCTTCGATGGCGCGAACTTTGCTTTCGCTGTCGAAGTACCAGTTGATCGGGACCTCCACGATCTTGTAGCCGCGCCGTTTGGCAATGAACAGCAGCTCCACGTCGAAGCTCATGCCGTCCAATTGCTGTGCAGTAAATAGGTCTTCGGCAATGTCGGCGCGGAAGCACTTGAAGCCGCACTGGGTATCTTCAATATCGCGCACGGCAAACACCTTGACCAGGTTGCTGAATATGCGCCCGCGCAAATGGGTGAGCGCCGGTTCATTAAAGCGCTGCGCCCCGGATATTTCACGCGACCCGATCGCCACGTCGAAGCCGTTGAGCCTCGGCGGCAGAAACCTGGCGACCTCCTCAATCGGCATCGAGAGATCGGCGTCGCACATGAACCGGTACGCGCCGCGTGCAGCGAGCATGCCGGCCCGCACGGCGTTGCCTTTGCCGCGCGCGGCCTCTTGCAGCACGCGCACATAGGGATGTTCGGCGGCAAAAGCCTGCGCCAGCTCGGCGGTGCGGTCTGTACTCCCATTCTCGACGACGATCACTTCGGCGGCGTAACTCTGCTGCGCAAGGAAGGCGTCGATGGCGCGCAACGAATTCGGCAGCCGGTTCTCTTCGTTGTGCGCCGGAATAATGATGGAGAGGTGAATGTCAGACACAGTCAGGATTATGTGCTATGCCAGCGGTTCTAATGAAACAGGAGCGACGAGGAATCCCTGAAACGAAACCACTCAACCTGCATGGCCGCAGAGATTCCTCGCCCCGGTTGGGGCTCAGAATGATAGTGCTACTGGAAATAGGCGAATCGGCAGTATGGCTATCCGGTCAACACACTTTCGATGTAATCATCTGTCACAGTCCGGCTTGCCTGGACCGCGCGCCGTTTGTGCAGCAAGCGCGGAATAGCGGCGAGGCCCGCCAACTGGCCGCGCAGCCGGGCCCGCGCGGCTGGGCCGCGCCATGCCCGCAGCGCCGCGCCCGCCAGACGCAGCTGCGCGGCTGCGATCTTAGGCCAGTATCTGCGCCAGATAAAACCGGGCACGTCTTTCACGAGCACATAGATGAAATTGCGCCCGTCGTGGAAGCTGGCCGTTACCCCGGCGCCCGTAGCGGCCAGGTGATGATACACGATGGCCGCCGGTGCGTACACCGTTCGCCAGCCCCGTAGCTGCGCGCGCCAGCCCAGGTCGACGTCCTCGCACGAAAAGAAGAAATCCTCGTCCAGTAGACCGACCTCGTCCAGCATCGCGCGCCGATAGGCGGCCGCGCCGCCACAGGCTGAAAACACATAGCCCTCGGTGTATTGATTGGTGTCTTTGGCCCACACGCCGCGATTGGACGGAATGCCGTCTGTGCCGTACAGGTCGCCGGCCGTGTGCAGGGTGTCGCGCCGGTCGAACAAGAGCATTTTCGACGCCACGCTGCCCACGTCTGGATGGCGCTCGAACGCGGCTGCCACTTGCGCCAGCCAGTCTGGGGCGGCCTCCGTGTCGTTGTTCAGCAGCACGACAATTTCACCCTGAGCCGCGCGGATGCCTGCGTTGCAAGCGCCGGTGAAGCCGTAATTCCGGTCGAGGGCGAGCAGCTGGAATTCGGGGTATTCGCGCTGCACGAGTTCCTGCGAACCGTCGTCGCTGGCATTGTCCGCCACAATGACTTCAAACTCCGGATGCGTTTGCGCGCGCAGTGCGTTCAGGCAGGAGGGCAGATGAACAATGCCGTTCCAGTTGGGAATAACAACCGAGATCATGCTTTCAGGAACGCAGCCAGCGCTGCCTCCCAGGGACGCATTTCAATGCCGAGCGCGGCTGCAGCGTGGTTCGCCAGGGCGCTACTGGGCGGCGGCGTCGAGTCGCGCTGGAAATCGGCCAGCTTGATCGGCTCAATTGGTACGTCCGCGCGGCCGCTCAGGTCGAGCACCGCGCGCGCGAATTCATAGCGCGAGGCCTGCCCGGAATTGACAAGGTGATACACGCCGTACTGCTGCGTCTCGACGAGCTTGATGAGCGCAGCGGCCAGGTCGTCGGCCCAGGTGGGCGAGCCGATCTCGTCGGTCACCACCCGGAGCGGTTGGTCTGCATCTGCCAGGCTCTGCATGCGGTGGATGAAGTTCGCGCCGCCGCCGGCGTACATCCACGCCGTGCGTACGATATAGAACTCCGTCAGGAGGTGGCGCGTGTACCATTCCGCCGCCGCCTTCGAGCGCCCGTACGGATTGGGTGGGCGGAGCGGATCGAACTCGGAGTATGGTGTGGACTGCGCGCCGTCGAAGACTTCGTTCGTGCTGATCAACACCATCGGCACGCCGGCCGCCGCACACGCGAGCGCGACGCTCTGCGTGCCGAAGGCGTTCACGCGGAAGGCTGCCTGCGGGTCGCGCGCGCATGCGTCCACGTTGGTAAGCGCAGCGCAATGGATAACGATATCGACGGCGGCGGCCGCGATGCGCGCCCGCGCGCTGCGTCGGTCGGTGATATCGAAATTCGGCAGGTCGCCCGGTACAAAGTCGCCGCCGGGCCAGTGACGCATCAGAGCGCGGCCCAACTGGCCTTCGCTACCGGTGATGAATGCGCGCAAGGCTGTCTC
>JBHHUI010000053.1:0-9675 GCA_046753805.1 Anaerolineales bacterium | reverse complement strand
CCACGATTGGATCGGCGTATCGGAATTCCGAGGCAATGCTCAGCTCGACCGGGATGCGCGCCAGCGCTTCAATGAGGATTTTCCCCACCATGCCCGCGTGCGCCGCCGTGCCGCACGCGGTGATGACAATGCGACGGATGCGCTGGGCAAACGCGGGCGTCAGGTTTAGATCGGGCAGGGACACGCTCCCGGACGAGAAGTCGATACGCCCTCCAATGGTGTCGGTGATGGAGCGTACCTGCTCGTGGATTTCTTTCTGCATGAAATGCTTGTACGCGCCTTTTTCGGCGGATACGGGGTCCCATGGGATGTTCTGTGCGCCGACTGTCAACGGCTCGCCCGCCAATGTCTGCATCTGATACGCATTGTGCGTCACGACCGTCATCCAACCAGGTTCCAGAAAAGCCATTTCGCGCGTGTGGTCGAGCACGGCCGGTATATCGGAGGCGACAAACATCTCATCTTTGCCTACGCCAACCGCCACGCCGCCGGCATTGCCGATGCGCGCCGCCACAATTTTGTCCGGTTCGCGCGGCGATATCACCACCACCGCATTGGCGCCCATGAGCTGCCCCACCGACCGCCGGACGGCTTCCTCGAGCGATTGCCCACCGGCCAGATTTCGCTCGACCAATTGGACGATGACCTCGGTGTCAGTATCCGATTTGAATTCCACGCCTTCGGCGCGCAGTTCATCTTTGAGTTCGAGGAAGTTCTCGACGATGCCGTTGTGCACCAGCACCACATCTCCGGCCGCGCCGACGTGTGGGTGCGCGTTGCGCTGGCTCGGCTCGCCGTGGGTGGCCCAGCGTGTGTGCCCGATGCCGATGTGGCCGTTCAGGGGTTGTTCGCGCACCAGGCTCTGGAGGCGACTCAGTTTGCCCGAGTCACGCCGCAGATCGATTTTGCCATTGTCAGAGATCACCGCGAGGCCCGCGGAATCATAGCCCCGATATTCGAGGCGCTTGAGCCCGCTAAGTATGATCGGCGTCGCGTCGCGCGCGCCGACATATCCAACTATTCCGCACATGATATTCCCTCCCGGGGATAGGTTCTCAGGCGCGCGCCGTAAGCAGCGCGCACGAACGCGGCCAGTGCTTTCGCCTTTGTGACCGGCATTCCTGCCGGTTTTTCTGCGAACGCTCCAATCTGGAGGGAACGATGTCGGGCGCTGGCACGCCCGGAGGGCATCCGCTGATCACTCGATTTTCCCACACGCGCTTGTGTGGTTATCTCCACGGCGAAGTGAAGAACCCTCTTCCTCGTCAACCAGTTCGCATCGAAGTCAGCGTCTGACATTCGACCAGGAACTGGCCCTTGCGCTGCGTTCCCTTTCGTTATTTTGAGTTGCTATTTCCGGTAGTTCACCTCCGCTCCGCAATTCTGCACCAGATTATATCAGGCAGCGCTGCGCGGCAACTGATATAAGACCTCCGAGGTCTCGCGCAGCGGACCTCGGAGGTCTTAGCGACACTATCGGTGCTTGACTCTTCGGAAGAGTCAGGCCGTGACCGGGCCTACATTTGCGAGGTCGCCGCCCGCACTCGACTCCCGGTACGCCTGGCCATAAAGATGTCCCAGCAATACAAACGCATATGCAATGCCCACGGCAGCGCCGATGCCACAGACGATCGTTCCAATGCTGGATAAGATGCTGGGCGCGAATGAGGCGATAAGCCATACAACGATGTATCCGCCGACATTGCCGCGCACGAGCCTCCAGGCGTTGGCAGGGTTGACAGCCGCGCCAATCTCGCCGGTGACGGCCAGCGTGCCGAGAGCCGCCGGCAAGAGAATGCCGAGCGCAATCGCGTATGGAATCGTAATAATGAGAATGCAAATGTTCGCTACGAGGATGGCAAATCCAGCGTCACTCGAATTCATCTGAGAGCCGGCAATCGCGCCAAGCCCCGCCAGGCAGCCGCCGATGAGAATGACCGGCAATAGCCAGACGAGCCCGACGACCGCTGCCTTTATTCCGCCTGCGAAGTAGCCGCCGAAGTTGTCCCAGGCCGGAAGCGCAGGCTCTTCATTCGCGTTGACTCGCCGGGCGATCTCGAGCATCCAGCCCAGCAACGGAATGAGAGTGATGCCAAGCAACGGCGACAGCAGCGCAAGTACCGACGCGATGCCGAGTTTCTTAATCCAATCCTCATCATTCGTAAAGAAAGTAAACGCTGCACCGTAATCCATGATGTCGTCTCCTATGATGTGAGTTAGTACGGAGTCATTCTAGTGTTTTTGGAGCGGGCTGCAAGTATTAAAGTTAGGGCTGCGTTAGAGGTATTTTTCGAGCGACCAGCCGCCGGCGCGCGCGACCTCGTCCGGAATATCTTGATCTTGTGGGTCGAAGCGCAACGAGTTGGCTCCGGTCATTGCGTCGAGCACGTCACCCATGCGGTCGGCCAGACACACCGGCGCGCCTAGTTTGCGCGCAATGTCCAGCGGGGAGATATCGTCCAAGCTGATGCCCTGCGGATGATCAAACATAACGCGAGGTAGAATGACCAATTCGTCCGCAGGGCGTGAAGCGAGTCGTGCGCTGACTTCTGCGCCCATGAGCAGCCCGGCGACGGTAATTGTATGTCCGAGGCGTTCGTTGCGCATAGGCAGAATATGGAGCGTGGCATCTGTGAGTTGGCTGAACTCCTCTGCAACACGCGCCAGAGTGGGGCCGAAAAGCTCACCCGTGACGAGCGTTGCGCTACGATGACACAGGGTGGTGGCATGGGCGACGACTTCAGTCCTTTCATCTTGCCAGGCATCCAGAAAGCCGCGTACCTGTCCGAGTCCATTTTCCTCCAGGTCCAGGCCTTCAATCACCGCACGCGGCGGAACCGGTGTGTCGGTGACGAGATACCACTCGTCGGTGGCGTGGACGAACGGCGCACCCAACGCGCGACTGAACTCGACTTGCCAGGCGTGGACGGACGCGAGCGTTGCCAGCGCCTCGGCGCGCGTATTGGATCGATGCCCGTACCGGTGATGCTTCGTCAGTCCCACCGGCACAATGGAGACCGAACGCACGGCGGGCCACAAATTCGCCAGGTCGCGCACTGACCGTTCCAGTTGCGGACCATCGTTCAACCCCGGCGTTACGACAATCTGTGTGTGGCATTTGATTCCACGCGCACCCAGCCACTGGAGTTGCGCCACGATGTCTGGCGCGGCGTCGTTGCGCAGACACTTGCGCCGCACGTCGAGGTCGGTCGCGTGCACGGACACGTACAGCGGAGACAGACGCTGCCGCTCGATTCGCTCCCAGTCGGGCGCGTCCAGATTCGTCAGCGTGACGAAATGACCGTAGAGGAACGAGTAGCGATAATCGTCGTCCTTGATATAAAGCGTGCGCCGCATGCGGGGCGCGGTCTGGAGGACGAAACAAAACGGGCATAAGTTGTTGCAACGTCGTATGTCGATGTCGAATGTGGGGTGGGTGAATTTAAGCCCGAGCGCCTGCCCCTCAGCACGAGCTGCCGCCACGGCGCGCCGTACGCCAGCCCGCACAAAGTCGATCTCCACTTCATCGTCGGAGGCGTAGAAGAGCACGTCGATCACGTCCTGCACGCGCTCACCGTTGACGGCTATGATTTCATCGCCGGCGCGCAATTCGAGCGCCGCCGCTACCGAGCCCGGCGCCACCCCGGCCACGACGCCCGGCGTTTCGATAGAGGTCTCCGCCATGGTCTATGCGAATTTGATGAAGTCGGTCGTGGCTTTGGAGAGGTCGGCGTATTCGCCGCGCCGGCGGTCGGGCAGCATGCGTGCCAGCGCATACAAGCATTCATCGGTCATCTGTCGCAACGTGTTGCGGTCCGGGCGGCGTCCAATGCGTTTCAGGCGAATTGGACGGCCGAGCCGCACTACTACGCCGGGTTGCGCCCAGCGCTGCCGGCTGAGCGAGGGAAACCCCTGGGTACCCTCAATTGCTACCGGAATGATGGGCGCGTCTGCCTTGTAGGCGAGGTAGGCAATGCCTTCTTTCGCATCTTTCAGTGCGTCGTGCCGGGTCCCCTCGGGCGCCACCAGCACGATTTCGCCGGCTTCCAGCACCTGCAACGCGCTGCGCACCGCCGCACGGTCGAACCCGCCCCGGTCGACCGGGATGACATTCCATAAGCGCGGAAAGATGCCCCAGACCGGAATCCGATAGACATCGCGCTTCGCCAGCGGCACAATGTTGCGCGGAAGGTTCCCGAGTACGACGATGGGATCGATAAACGCGATGTGGTTTATCATCAAGATTGCTGCGCCGGATGGGGGCAGGTTTTCAAGGCCCTCTATGCGATCAATACGCGCCAGCCAACGCCAGGCGATGTTTTCGATGAGCCAGCGCAACACATTGCGCATCGGTTCGTACTGCGCATGGTCGTACGCGCGTGTTGAGGTACGTGAATGTCCGCGCGCTACTCCGGCCAATCTTCTGCTCCTCTCGCCAGGGCGTCAGGCATAAACCCCCCGGTATTCGGGCGGCAGTAGGGCCGCCACGCGTTGCATAATCTGTTCCGTACCGGCCGACAAGTCGCGGCGCCGGTCGCCGGTGTGCTCCAGTTCAAATAGTTCGCCGATGCGCAGGCTGACTCGCGTGCGGCGCAGTCGTTTCAAGCGATTGTACACACGTTCGGTACCCATGAGAGCAACCGGCGCGACCGGCGCGCCGGAGCGCAGCGCAAGGAAAGCGGCGCCCCCGGTGCCGGCTTCGAGGGCGCCCGTCTGACTCTCGCGGCCCTCGGGCGCCAGCGCCAACACACGGCCTTCGGCGAGCGCGTCCAGCGCCGTTCGCAGCGCGGGGCGGTCAGCCGAAAATGGCTGCACCCAGATCACTCCGTATGCGTCCATCAGCCGGCCGACGATGGGGATTTCGCGCAGCTCCGCCTTCGCCATGGCCTCCGGCGCCCATGGTGAAACTGCAAACCCCACCACAGCGTCCGCATCGGCGAGATGATTAATGACCACGATCAGCGGCCCATGCGCCGGAAGGTTTTCGAGGCCCTCTACGTCGAGGTCGATCACGACGCCGACGACGATCCGGACGAGCTGCTGAAACATTCGTCTAAACAAGCGCCGCGCCCACGATAATTCGGGAAGTCGCGCCCGAGGCCGCGTCCGCAATTCAGACGTACGCTGCATAAGCCCCGCGGTATTCCAGCGGCAGCAGTGCGGCTATGCGTCGCATGATTTCAATGGTGTATTCTTGCAAGACCGCGTGGCGATTGTCGCCGGTCAGTCGTACCGGCGGCAGTTCGTACGGCTCTCCGATCTGCATGTGGATCGGCTCGCGCCGGCCGTGGCGCAGCGTCGAGAACATCCGCTCTGTGCCGGTGAGTCCGACCGGCACGATTGGCACCTCGGTCTTTATCACCAGATAGGCAGCGCCCGGACGCGCCGTACCCATGCCCTTCGGGCTGCGCGTTCCCTCCGGCGCGATGAAAAGTGCCCGGCCCGCCTGTAACACGTGCAACGCCGCCTTTAGAGCCGACCGGTCGAAAGAGTCGCGCTGCACAGCATACGTTCCGTACCCCCGCATGATGAAGCCTGAGAAATGCGCCTGCATCATGTTCGCCGCGCCGAGCGCTTCAACCGCATACGGCCAGAATGCCAGCACCATGGGGGGATCCGCTACAGCGAGGTGATTGGCCGTGATCAAGTAAGGCCCATTGGGAGGAACGTTTTCAAGCCCGGCAACGGTTGGGTGAGCCAGCAGACGAAAAAGCCAACGAAATATGGGACGACTAAAGAAGCGAAATAATCGCACGCGTCGGGGCCGCGTCAGAGGCGGGATCGCTTTTACCGTGCTAACGGACGCCATCGTGCCTTTGTCGCTCTTTGTTCATGAGTTGGCCAATCGAATCGAGCACCTGTTCCGGGCTCAGTCCGGTTGTGTCGATTATGTGCGCATCGTACGCCGGGCGCAACGGGGCCGTGGCGCGTTTTGAGTCAATGCGATCTCGTTCCCGCAGGCTAACAAGCACTGCTTCATAGTCGCTCGCCTGCCCACGTGCGACGTTTTCCGCGTGCCGCCGGCGGGCGCGCTCCTCGACCGAAGCATCAAGATAAATCTTCAACGGCGCGTCCGGCATTACCACCGTGCCGATATCGCGTCCCACCATGACCACGGCGCCGCGCTCTCCGAGGCGTCGCATCTCTTCTGTCAGGATAGCGCGCACGCGAGGATAGGCCGACACAATGGAGACATTCGCATCTACATCCGGATCGCGCAATGCCCAGGTGACGTCCTCGCCGTCGGCCAGCACTGTGTACTGCCGTCCGTCGTCAGCCGTCGAAGGGCGAATCTCAATCCGGATGCGTTCGGCCAATGCGCCTACCTGGACCTCTGAGTAGATGTCAACGCCGCGTCGCAATGCGACGGCGGTCACCGCCCGATACATGCAGCCGGTATCGAAATATAGATAGCCCAGCTGCTCCGCGAGCCGTTCTCCGATGGTGCTCTTGCCGGATGATGCCGGGCCGTCGATTGTAATAGAGTTTGGAAAGGTATGTACCATAAGAGTCGGGGGCTTGACCGCCCAGAGATTCTACAACACTACCACGTTCCTCCGCGATGCCCGCATGATAGAATTCGTGCGGGTCGGCCAGTCGTTTGATTGCACTTTCCACCGCCATGACACCCCAGCGAATTCAAAAGATACTTGCCAGAGCCGGGTTCGCGTCACGGCGTGCGAGCGAGCGGCTCATCGCCGACGGACGCGTGCGGGTCAATGGAAAAATCGCCCAGCTCGGGGAACGCGCCGATCCGGACATCGACCACATTACATTGGACGGCGAGCCTGTGCACGCCGATGCTCCCATCTATGTCATTCTGAATAAACCGCGTGGGGTCATATCTTCGCTCAAGCCGCAGGGCGACCGCCGGACCGTGCGCGACCTTGTGAATATCGCCGGGCGCATTTATCCCGTCGGACGCCTCGACCTGGACAGTGAAGGCCTGATCCTGATGACGAACGATGGCGATGCTGCGCAGCAACTCACGCATCCACGTCACGGCCACGAGCGCGAGTACGAGGTGCTGATCGGCGGCCACCCCAACGCGGAAGCGCTGGAAATCTGGCGCAAGGGCGTCGTGCTTGACGACGGGCAGCGCACCGCGCCGGCCGGGGTGACGGTTACCGGCAAAGGCGCTGCCGGTACGCATCTGCGGTTTGTGCTGCGCGAAGGGCGCAAACGGCAAATCCGCCGCATGGCGGAGGCGCTCGGGTTTCGCGTGAAGCGCCTCAAGCGCGTCCGGTTCGGTCCCCTGCGTCTGGGCCAGCTTGCGCCGGGTGAATGGCGACCACTGACGCCCGACGAGGTCCGTCGTCTCAAACAGCCGCGCGCGGTGGCCTTGCGGAGACGGTCGTCGCGTCGCCGCCGGCCCCGCTCGTGAGGCTCACGTCGGTTCGTCCACCGCTGACTCATCTCCGTTTTCCAGCGGGGGCAGCTCCGAAAGCGAACTGAGTCCAAAGTGCTGCATAAACTCGGGTGTTGTGCCATAAAGAATGGGGCGACCCGGCCCGGAGGCGCGGCCAACTTCCTCGATCAGTCCGCGCGAATGCAGGCGCTTAATAACGCTGTCGGAGTTTACGCCGCGCACCGCGTCGATCTGTGGTCGCGTAACCGGCTGCTGATATGCCACGAGAGCAAGGGTTTCGAGCGCGGATTGGGTCAGGCGTTGGGTGGATTCGAGACCCAGGAATGTTTCGATCGCCGGCGCCATCTCCGGCGCGGTGGTGATCTGTACCTGCTCATGGTGGTATTGCAGCCGGATACCGCGCTGCTGCAGGGTCGCGTCCAACACGGCCAGCGCCGTGCGAACGCGCGCCGCACTCACGTCCAGCGCAGCGGCCAATTGCCCGATGGGCGTTGGACCGTCGGCCACAAAAAGTAGCGCTTCAATCTGGCTTTCGAGTGCGAGCGAGTTTTCGGAATCCGGGGGCAACGAAGTTGTGCGGTTGTCGTCCGTCATGGGCGTGCTGTGGGCGGAGGGCATGGCCGGCGCTGATATAATCCGGCTACCCCAGCCGGGCGCGCGGATTATAGCATAGCGGTGTACCGGTTATCTGTATGCAAGATTCAATCTATATCGCCGTCGATCTGGGCGGCACCCTTGTGCGAGCTGCCGCGTTCGAGGCCTCTGGATTGCGACTCGTTCGCGCTCAACGACGCACGCCCGTTGCAGGAGACGCGCGCGCGATGTTGGCGGCCATCACGGACACTGTCCGCGAGGTGTGGGTCGGAAAGCCCCTTGCGGTGGGCGTCGGCGCGCCGGGGCCGCTCGATCCTGCCCAAGGTGTGATCCACAAAGCGCCCAATCTACCGGGCCTGCAGAATTATCCGCTCGCCGCTGCGCTTCGCCGGGAGATCGACGTGCCGGTGTTCCTCGGAAACGATGCAAACCTGGCAGCGCTGGCCGAATGGCGTTTCGGCGCTGGACAGGGATATGATGACCTGGTCTACCTTACAATTAGCACGGGGATCGGCGGCGGCGTGATTGCCGGCGGGCGTCTGCTGCTTGGACGGGATGGGCTTGCGGCCGAGCTTGGCCATGTGTCCGTGGTGCAGGGCGGTCCCCAATGCGGGTGTGGCCGTCGCGGACATCTGGAGGCTGTAGCCGCCGGGCCAGCCATTGCGCGCGCCGCGCGCCAGATGCTCGCCGAAGGTGCGATCTCCGAACTCGGCGACGGAGTCAATTACGCCTCGGGCGCCCTCACAGCCGAGCATGTGGGGCGAGCCGCTCAGAATGGGGATGCGCTGGCAATCCGGGTGCTGCAGCAGGCGGGCGCCCATATTGGCCGCGCCCTGGCAGGGTTCGTGCATGTCTTCAATCCCGATATCATTATTCTTGGCGGCGGGGTAGTGGGCGCTGGCGAGGTCTTGTTGGAGTCGGTGCGGGATGCATTCCGTCGGAATCTCATGGCCGCCGAGTACGAGTGCCCGCTCGCGCCGGCCGCACTTGGTTCCGATGTGGGCTTGCTGGGCGCGCTTGCGCTGGCGCTCGACAGCACGTCCAGGCCGGACGTGTCTGGCGGACGTAAGTTGTAGGATTAACGTTACCCCGATGCTATAATCGCGCCAGATGAAGTGGTCGATCCGGATCGGAAGGGTGCAGGGTGTTGCAATTCATGTGCACGCCCTGTTTCTGATCACGCTGCTGTGGGCCGGTTGGCTCGGCTGGACGAACGGCAGAACGCCCGGCAGCGTTGCTTTTGGATTGGTTTCCATCTGCGCGCTTTTTGCGTGTGTCCTGATACACGAGATCGCCCACACGCAAACAGCGCTCGCAGCCGGGATTCCCGTGCGGCGAATCATGTTACTGCCCGTGGGCGGGCTGGCCGAGCTGCGCACGCTGCCGGACAGTCCACAGCTCGAGTTGACAATCGCGGCCGCCGGTCCGCTTGCCAACCTGGGGTTGGCGCTCATATTCGGCGGTCTGACGCTGGCGGTAGCCGGGCCTGATTTTGCCGGCTCGCTGAGCGACTGGGCGACCATAGCCGTATCGCCGACTCCCATCGGCCTGCTGTTGTATCTCACTGGCGCTAACCTGGCGCTGTTTCTCTTCAACTTGCTGCCGGTCTATCCGCTGGATGGCGGTCGCATGCTGCGCGGCGCCCTATCGCTGCTCGTGCCGCCGCTCCAGGCCTCGCGTATTTCGGCCTCGGTTGGGCGCGCGCTCGCCTT
>JBHHUI010000052.1:0-9734 GCA_046753805.1 Anaerolineales bacterium | reverse complement strand
GAATGCGCAGTTCGGCTTGACCGAAACGAGCGTTGGGATCATCCCCGGCGCTGGCGGTACACAGCGCCTGCCGCGCACTGTGCCGCCGGGGATCGCGCTCGAAATGATCTTCACCGCCAAGCGCATCGACGCGCAGGAAGCCTATCGCGTCGGGCTGGTCAATCAGGTTGTGCCGCTTGCAGAATTGATGAACGCTGCCCGGGAGATGGCGGAAAGAATTTGCGCCAATGCGCCGCTGGCGGTGCAGACGGCGAAGATGGCCGTCTGGCAGGGACTTGACTTGTCGCTGGAGGAGGGGCTGCGACTGGAGCAAGCCCTGGCCGAACCGCTCCGGCAAACGGAGGATGTGCGGGAGGGCATCGCCGCCTTTGCCGAGAAACGCAAACCACGATTCAAGGGCCGCTGATGTCGATAGTGATGCCGCTCGATGAGGCGGTGCGGCGCTGCGTGCGCCCCGGCATGAGCCTGCACTTCGGCGCCGCCTGGGCGTTTCCGAACGCCGCTCTATTTGAAGTCATCCGCCGGTTCGCCGGGCGCGAGCCGGGATTCACGCTGATACTCTCCACTGGCGGCGCAACCTCGGCCGCGCCGTTTCTCGCTGCTGGACTGGCGCGCCGCGTTATTTCGTCGTTCCTCGGGGACGGCTATCCCAACCCCGGCCCGAACCCCACCATCCAACACAGCATCAACAGTGGTCGAGTTGTAGTAGAGAGCTGGACGATGCTCACCCTCACGCTGCGGCTGCTGGCCGGCGCGCTCGATCTGCCGGCGCTGCCGACTCGCTCTATCCTCGGCAGTTCGCTCGAAGACGATCTCCGGGGCCTCTTTCGATGTCTGCCTAGTCCATTCAACCCCACCGAGACGCTCGGCCTGGTATCTCCGCTGCGGCCGGACTTAAACTTCACCCACGGCTGGGCCGCCGATGCCGAAGGCAACACCTTGCTGCCGGTTCCACTGGCGAGCAACGCATTTGGGGCGCTGGCAGCCAAGGATGGAGCCATTGTCACCGTCGAGAAAATCGTTTCGCCGGAAGTAATTCGCGCGCACTCGTACATGGCGCGCATCCCGGCGCACGGCGTGCGCGCAGTGTGCGAAGTCCCATTTGGCGCGCACCCGCTCGGCTGTCTCGGTCTCGGCCTGCCGGACGGCGACGGCTATCGCGAAGACCGCGCCTTTATCCTGGAGGCGCGCGCCGCCGCCCGCACAGATACATCTCAGGCCGACTGGATTCGGCGTTGGATTCTCGACTGCCCAGACCACGAGGCCTACCTCGCCCACCTCGGCCCGGAGCGGATCGCTGCCCTGCAAGATTTCTCCCCCGTCCCCCAGCGCCCTCGCTCCCCCACAACCCGGCCCTCCCCCACTCCCTCTGAAGTCATGATCGCCGGAGCGGCGCGCGAGATCGATTCTGCGGTGCGTGAGCGTGGATACCAGTCAATTCTCGCCGGGATTGGCGCCTCGCACCTGGCCGCGTGGCTGGCGGAGGCTGATCTGCGCGCCGATGGGGTCAGTGTAAATCTGTTGGCAGAGGTGGGAACCGTTGGGTTTCAGCCCTTACCTGGCGATCCATTCCTGTTCGCGCTGCAAAATGTCACTACGGCGTCGCTCACGTCCGATATCCTGACCGTGCTGGGCATGCTGGTAACGCGCAAAAGCGAACCCTGTCTGGGTGTGCTCGGGGCGGCCCAGGTGGATCGGCGGGGCAACTTGAACACGACTCGCCTGCCGAACGGCGATTTCCTGATGGGCTCCGGCGGGGCGAACGATGTGGCCTCCGGCGCGGCAGAGGTGATCGTCGTCGCGCGCCAGTCGCGTGGCCGGTTTGTCGAACGAGTGGCGCACGTTACCTCGCCGGGCGAGCGAGTCTCGACGCTTGTCACCCAGTTGGGCGTGTATCGCAAGGTTGACGGGGGGTTCAGGCTCACCGGCGTGTTTGCGCCTCAGTCGGAATTGGGTAGAGCCGTGCAAGCCGCGCGCGAAGCCTGTGGATGGGAGTTGCAGGTTGCGCCCGAAGTCGAAGCGCTGCCGCTTCCAACAGCGGATGAGCGCTTGCAAATGCGGTCTTTTGATCCCGTTGGAGATCTTTGGAATTGAGGAAGGATACGATGAAAGCGGCACGCTATTACCAAGCAGGCAAGCCACTTCAAACTGAAACGATGCCGGACCCGCAGCCCGGCCCCGGCGAGGCCATCGTCGCCGTGCGGGCGGCCGGGATATGCGGGACGGACCTGCACATTGCCGTCGAGGGTACGATACCGACGGTTGTGCAACCGATCACGCTGGGGCACGAAGCAGCCGGAGTCGTCGCCGCCGTGGGCCCGGCGGTAGAAGGGTGGCGTGAAGGCGACCGCGTTTGCCTGATGCCGCACGTGCCTTGCGGGGAGTGCCACTACTGCACCAACGGGAAGGAAGCGCTCTGCCCGCGCACGCAGATTCTCGGCGTGCACTTCGACGGCGCTTTCGCCGAGCATATCAAGATAGACGCTGGCGCGCTCGTCGCCCTGCCCGACAACGTACCCTTTGAGATCGGCGCGATCCTGACGGATGCAGTCTCCACGGCCTACCACGCCATCATCTGCCGCGGCCAATTACAAACGGGGGAGACGGTGGCGGTTTTCGGATGCGGCGGCGTCGGCCACCACGGAGTCATGTGGGCGCATCATCATGGGGCGGGGCGGATCATCGCCGTCGATGTCGCGCCGGGGGCGCTCGCACGGGCACAGGCGGCCGGGGCCGACGAGACGATCGACGCTCGCGAGGGGGATACGGCCAGGAAGATCAAAGCCCTCACCGACGGCCTCGGCGTCGATCTGGCGCTGGAGTTCGTCGGGCGCGCCGAAACCGTAAGCGAGGCGCTGAAATCGCTGCGGCGCAGCGGGCGGGCGGTCGTCGTCGGCGTCGGACCGGAACGGGTGACGCTGCCGCCGTTGCAAGTGTTCGTGGGGCTGGAATCGGCGCTCATCGGTTCAATGGGCTTTCACCGTACCGACCTGGAGAGAATAATCGAAATGGCCGCCTCGGGCGAGGTAGGACTGGGCGAGTCGGTCGGCCAGACGCTGCCGCTGGCGGAGATCAACGCCGCCCTGCAGCTCGCGGCCGAGCAAGGGGGAGACGCAGCGCGGGTGGTGGTGGTTCCGGAGCGCGCAGCGTGACGACGGGCGGGGCTGTCGCCGCGTTCTTCGACCTTGACGGCACCCTGTACAACGGCTATATCTGGCGCGCGTTGCGGCGGCATCATGAGACACACCGGTTCAAGTTGCCGACGCTGTATATCTATCTTGCTACGCACATTGCGCTGTGGCCGTTGAAAAACGCCGGGCTGATCCCAGCAGATTTCTTCTACCGCGCCTGGGGCGTGAACATGGCGTGGCTGGTGAGGGGTGTATCCGTCGAACGCGCACGAGCAATTTGGGATTGGGTCGCCGACCGGGAAATACTACCCAACCTTCGGCGGGAGATGGAAACCGCGCTCAAACGCCATCGGGCCGCCGGGCATCGGGTCGTGTTGCTCTCCGGGACGTTACAGCCGCTGCTCGAGACCATCGCCGCCCGGCTGGGCGCGGATGGGGCGGTGGGCACGCCGCTGGCGCAGCAGAATGGACGCTACGTCGGCAAGATCGTTCCACCCCTTAGTGTGGGCGCGGGCAAAGTCGAGCGGTTGCGGGCATATCTGGCTACGCCGGGGTGGGGGATTGATCTCGCGGCGTCGTATCTTTACACCGACGCGATTGCAGATGCACCGGTCCTGGAAATAGTGGGACATCCGGTAGCCGTGTATCCAGATGCGCAACTGGCGGCGCTTGCGGCCAAACGCGGTTGGCCGCAGATCGGCCGCACCACGCAGGAACGCGAGTGAACCTGGTTCTCACTCCCCCTCCAGTAACTCGCCGCTTGCCTGCCGCCCATCCTTGCGATACAGCAACGCCCGCAATTGGCCGAAGGCCTCCACTACCCGGGGAACGATAGCGCCCCTCTCCGACGGACCCCTCCCAATCCCCGGTCCGGTGTGAGCGGGCGCATTTTGCGCAGCCCACGTTACAGCGTCACTTCCCAAATCGATTTTGTTTGACCTCCAAATCGATTTGTTGTACACTGATACCGCATCCAAATCGATTTGGACAACAATACGCCATATGACTCCAACCCATGACGCGGATTACCCTCGCCGACGTCGCTAATGAACTAGGCCTCTCAAAGACCACGGTTTCGCGCGCACTGGCAGGCTACCCAGATGTTGCCGAGAAGACGCGTGTACGCGTGCAGCAGGCGGTTGATGAATTGGGCTACGTCCCCGACCGCCGCGCGCAGCAGCTGCGACGACAGCGTGCGGACGCGATCGGCCTGGTTCTGCCAACGGCAGAAGCCCGCTTCACCGATCCCTACTTCAGCGAGTTTCTAGCGGGCGTCGGACACGAACTTGCCAATCACGACATCGACCTGCTTGTATCGGCCGGTAAGCCCGGCAAACACGAACAGCAGGTATATCAACGGATTGTCTCGGGTCGCCGGGTGGACGGCTTCCTGATCGTGCGCACGCGCCGCGATGACTGGCGCATTCAATTTCTGATCCAGGCCAACATACCCGTGGTCGCCTTTGGCCGTACGGAGATGGCTGTACAGATTCCGCACATTGGCGTGGACGGCAAAGCGGGGATAACACAACTCGTGACGCATCTGGTGCAGCAGGGTCATCGTCGTATTGCATTTATCAGCGCGCCCAATGGATTGACGCTGCAAGCAGATCGTATCGGTGGGTACGAGGCCGGACTGGAGCTTCACAGCCTGGCGCGAGATGAGCGCCTGATTGCGTCCGGAAACCTTACACGCGTTTCTGGCTACGAAGCGGCCCGTTACCTTCTAACGCTGGACAACGCACCCACGGCCATCATCGGCGCCAACGACCTGACGGCGCTCGGGGCCATGCGCGCCGCCCAGGAACGTGGCTTGGTGGTTGGCAACGACATCGCCATTGCCGGCTTCGACGGCACGGATGCCGCCGAGCACGCCCACCCGCCGTTGACCACCCTCTACCAACCTGTATACGACATCGGCCAGCAAGTCAGCCAGATGTTACTGGCCCTGATCCAGGGCAAACCAACGGGGCCGCCCTGGCCCTTGCTAACTCCGAAACTCATGGCGCGCGCCTCGACAACCGGCGAATTCCCCGCAGGTTTCAGAAGCAGAGGGCCATTCGCAAAGGAGGTGACTTGATAAGCCGAAGATTGAATCGCCAATCCGAATGCAGTCGCAGAAACGGTTACTTAATCACAACCCCTCAGGAGGAGTAGACCATGAAACACAACAAATGGATGGCACCTT
Source organism: Anaerolineales bacterium (assembly GCA_046753805.1). Lineage (GTDB taxonomy): Bacteria > Chloroflexota > Anaerolineae > Anaerolineales > JBHHUI01 > JBHHUI01. The sequence goes on along the minus strand of JBHHUI010000052.1, from coordinate 4,415 downwards.
TTGCCGTCCTGATGATCGCCGCCGTCCTGCTGGCCGCCTGCGCGCCGCAGACCGTGGAGGTCGAAGTTACGCGCGAGGTTGAAGTCGAAGTCCCCGTCGAGGTCCAAGTCCCCGTCGAGGTCACCCGCGAGGTCGAAGTTGAGGTTCCGGTCGAGGTCGAAGTGCCAGTCGAACCTGGCGAAAAGACCGTCATCGATTTCTGGATCACCGACAACCAGGAAGAGCGCGTGCTAAAGTATGAGGAAGTAGCCGCACGCTTCATGGCAGACAACCCAGACGTCGAAATCCGCATTACCCCGATTGACGAGGAAACCATCTCGCAACGCATCGCTACGGCCGTAGCCGCCAACCGCTTGCCGGACATCGTGCGCATGGGCATCGAGCGCGTGGCTGCCTTCTCCGCCGACGGCATCCTGGATCAGGACGCGGCTGAAGCCGTAATCGCCAACCTTGGCGAAGACGACTTCCGCGCCGGCCCGCTGGCGATGGTTACCGACCCCGCCACCGGCAAGTATGCCGCTGTGCCGTTCGACGGCTGGATTCAAGCCATCTGGTACCGCGCCGACGTGCTCGATGAACTGGGTCTCGAACCGCCTACCACCTGGGAAGCGATTCGGGCCGCATGTGAGGCTTTTCCTGGCAACGGCAACATGTTGTACGGGGTTACGCTCGCAAGCGACCCCAGCCAGAACTACGTGCAGCAGGTCTTCGAACAGGTTGCCATGTCAAACGACGCCTGGCCGTTCGACGCGGATGGCAACGTGACCATGAACACTCCGAATATGATTGCAGCGCTGGAGTTTTACACTGGCTTGCAGGATTGCGCAGCCCCAGGCCCCAATTTCTGGCGGAGCGCCCGCGAGAACTTCGAGCTTGACACGGCTGGCATGCTGTTCTACAGCACCTACATCATGGACGACCTGGTGGACGGCTCCGGCCTGGAAGGCGGCGGCCAGGTCGAGATCCCCGTGGAAGACCTGGCGCTCAAAACCGGCTTCGCGCCGGAGATGGTGGGGCCAAATGGCTCGGCTTCTTATGGGCAGTTGGTCACCTTCGCCATTCCGGTGGGCGCCGATCCTGTGGCGCAGGCCGTCGTGGAGCACTTCCTCACCGGGCAGAACTACCAGGACATCCTGGCACTGGCATCCTTCGGCAAAGTGCCGGTGCTGAAAAGCGCGGTGGAGGACTGGAAGGCGAGCAGCGACTACTTCGCCTACTACTCAGAGGATACTCTAGAGCAGATCGCCGGCGGTTATGAGACCATGCAGCGCTGGCTCTTCCGGCCAGATTACGGCGCCACGCAGCGCGCTGTGATTGGCGACATCGAAGGGCGGTTACTGATTCCGCAAGTTGTGAGCAACATCGCGTTGGAAGGCGTCATGACGCCTGAATCTGGCGCAGCGTGGCTCCAGGAGCAGGTGGAAGCGCTGCTTGCAGAACGGAGCGAGTAGCAGGAACGTTTTTATCGGTAAAGGGTAACTACGCAGCGAAACTGCGCCCCTAACCGACAAAATGAATGGGACGCGGATGAACGCGGATACACACGGATTTCTTGGTTCTTCATCCGTTAAAGTCTGCGTGAATCCGTGTCCCAAATCCTGACTCGCCTGTGCGCTGTAATGAAGTATTTGTGAGGAATTTGCCTCTTGATCGCTGTAAGAAAGAATAGAAATCCAAAGCGTTGGAACTCTCTGGAGTCACGTGAGGCGCGCCTGGCCTGGATGTTGATCTTGCCGACCGTGATAATCGTCTTCGGGTTGGTGACATTCCCGCACTATTTAGCGTCTGGATCAGCTTTCACGACGTGGGACTGAGCAACTTGAACGATGTGATCCATGCGCCGTTCGCGGGTCTGGATAACTACCGCAAAGTCTTCAGCGATTTCGCATTCAAATTTGAAGGGCCGCAAAACTGGGGGGCGGCTGTCACCAGCATCGTTTACTCCTTTAGCGCTACTGCCCTGACCCTGCTGGTCGGTCTGATCGCGGCGTTGTTGCTCAACCGGCCTTTTCGCGGTCGGGGGCTTACGCGCGCCATTTTTCTCTTTCCTTATATCGCTCCTATCGTCAGCGTTGCATTCGTCTGGCGCTGGCTCCTCGATCCGCGCCCGTCGGGCGTTCTCAATTATCTCCTGATGAGCATCGGAGCGATCGAAGAGCCGCAGCTCTACCTGTCAAAGCGCGGTCTGGCGCTCATTCTGGTGATCCTGTTCGAGGCCTGGCGCTATTTCCCCTTTGCGATGCTGATGATCCTGGCGCGTTTACAGGCTGTAGATCACACTTTATACGAAGCCGCCGAGGTGGACGGCGCAAACACCTGGCAAAAATTCAGGAACGTCACCCTGCCCGAACTACGTTACGTGATTGGCGCAATCTTCCTGTTGCGACTGATGTGGACCTTTAACAAGTTCGACGATATCTTTTTGCTTACCGGCGGCGGCTTCGGCACAAACGTCTTGCCGGTGCTCACCTATCAGTTTAGTTTCAAGATGTTCGACTTCGGCCGCGGCGCTGCCACAGCAATGATCCTTTTGGTAATGCTGGTCTTCTTCATGGCCTTCTATATCCGGGTTGTGATGAGAAATATTGATGAATAGCAACTATTAGACCGGAGAGTGCGATGACTCCCACATCCGAGCGCCCGCGCAATTTCATTGGCCATATTGCGCACTGGATCACTGTTCCCCGCTTTGTATCTGCGGTCGTGCTCACGTTCTTTCTTACGGGCATCCTTTTCCCCTTCTACTGGATGGTCAGCTCATCATTCAAGACTTACGCTGAAATTGGGGGGCGCCGGATACAGACCGCCGGGTTCAAGCCAGTCTTCATCCCCGGCGCGCTACGCACGGAGGCCTTCGAAGAACTCTTCGATCCTGATCATCCGAGCTTCCAGAATTTTGGCGTGAATATCGCCAACACCGTCAAAATCGCCGTTCCCACGGCCTTGATCGCAGTCATCCTTTCCACACTGGGCGCATATGCCATTGCGCGGCTTCGGTTTTGGGGAAAGGAACTGCTCATCAACAGTGTGCTGATCATCTATCTTTTTCCGGGTGTGTTGCTCATTATCCCGCTATTTGCGATGCTGGCGCAGATCGGAGACCGGCTCGGCTTCGACGTGCAAGACAACTTGAGTGTATTGGTTATTACCTATCTGGCGCAAACCTTGCCCGTCGCCCTGTATATGCTCACCAACTATTTCCGCACCATCCCCTCCGAGATCGAGCAAGCGGCCCTGATTGACGGTTGCAGCCGCCTGGACGTGATCTGGCGCATCACCTTGCCTTTGGCGGTTCCCGCGCTTATTTCGGTCACGATTTATACATTAATGATTGCCTGGAATGAGTTTCTGTATGCCATTGTGTTCCTGAATAATCATGACTTATTTACGATGCCGATCAAAATCAACTTTATCTGGAACCAGCCTACTCCCCGCCCGCACGTCGTCATGGCCGCTTCGACCATCATGACGCTTCCAATCCTGATCCTCTTTCTCGGACTCGAACGCTACCTGGCCGAGGGGCTGTCGGCTGGAGGGGTAAAAGGATAGCTTCGAGCTGTGTTCGATGCAGACGAGCGAAACCACTGACATTCTCACCCACCTCACCACCCTCTACGGCGACACAAAAGGACGCGCCGCCTTCAAAAGCCTGAAAGCGCTCCTCGAGCGTTACCGCCCACGTCTCGCGGCCCCACGCCCCCGCAATTTCACGCAGCGCGACGCCATCCTGATCACCTATGGCGACATGGTACAAGAGGCGGGGACCGCGCCACTGGCGACATTGACCGATTTTCTCTCACGCCGTGTCAAAGGCGACATCAGCATCGTTCACATCCTACCCTTCTATCCCTACTCTTCCGACGACGGTTTCGCAGTCATTGACTACAAAACGGTCGATCCTTCACTTGGCGATTGGGCCTACCTGGCCAATCTGGGGCTGCACTTCCGCCTGATGTTCGATGCCGTCATCAACCATGTCTCGGCTCAAAGCAAGTGGTTCCAGCGTTTCCTGGCAGATGATTCAAGATACCAGGGCTACTTCATTACCGTGGAAGACGGCGCGGATTTATCGCAGGTCTTCCGCCCACGCTCTCTCCCGCTCACGACCCCGGTTCAGACTACAAGCGGTAGAAAGCTGGTCTGGACGACGTTCGGCCCTGACCAGATTGACTTGAACTACCGCAACTCCAATGTGTTGCTCGACATCATCGACACGTTGCTGTTCTATGTCGAGCACGGCGCAGAGTTCATCCGCCTCGACGCCATCGCCTTCCTTTGGAAAGAGGTCGGCACGACGAGCACTCATTTGCCGCAAACACACCGCATCGTACAACTCATGCGGGCAATCCTGGATAAAGCAGCGCCGCAGGTTGTGCTGATTACAGAGACCAACGTACCACACGCGGACAACATTT
>JBHHUI010000051.1:0-9792 GCA_046753805.1 Anaerolineales bacterium | reverse complement strand
GCCGATGGGGCGGAACTGCAGCCAGCGACTCCCCCTGCCAGCGCACGTCACCCGCGTCCGGCGGGAGCAACCCGGCAATGATCTGCAGGAGCGTGGATTTGCCACACCCACTCGGCCCGAGCACAGCCACGGTTTCGCCCCGGCTTACATTAAGCGACACGCCGTCGAGCGCGCCGGTCGCGCCGAATGATTTGGCTACATCCGTTAGCTCAAGCATCGTGAATTTGGCGGTTGAATTTTCTCACCACAGAGACGCGGAGCTCACAGAGCAGTTCAGAAGATTCTCCGTGACTCCGTTGCGCCATTTCCTGCAGCCCCAGATTAGAATTCACGCACATCGCCCACTCGAAGCGATTCAATTGCAAGGATGCCCGCTGTACACAACGCCATCAGAATCGTGCTCAGGGCCATTGCCTGCCCATAGTTGAGCGCGCCGGGCTGCGACAGGCGGCGAAAAATCGCCACTGGCAGTGTGGGGAACTCGGGGCGCGTGAGCAGCGCCGTCGCGCCGAACTCGCCGAGGGAAATGGTGAACGCGAAGGCGGCTGCAACCAGTCCGGCGCGGGCCACCAGCGGCAGGTCGACCTCCCGCCACACCCGCAACGGGCCCGCGCCCAGTACAGCTGCCGCGTCTCGCAGGCGCGGCCGGACACGCTGCCATGCCGGCAGCAGGCTGCGCACGACAAATGGGAACGCCACCAGCGTATGCGCCAGCGGCAGCAGCCAGGGAGACGCGCGCAGCGCCAACGGCGGCCGGTTGAATGTCAGGATGAAGCCGAACCCCAGCGTCACCGCCGACGTGCCGAGCGGAAGCATTAATATCGGATCGAGCCAGCCGGCTGTGCGCTGCGCAGCGGGCCGGGCCAGGACCCATGCCGCCGGGACGCCGAGCGCGAGCGATAGCAGCACCGTCAGGCCGGCGTTACGCAGACTGATGCCGACGGTTTGAATCGGCGTGACGAAGAATAGCGACTGGCGGCGATTGACGAACAGTTCGCGGTAATATGCGCCGGTAAACCCGGTGGCCACCGGCCCGCGCTCGCCCCGATCCGCCGTGAGTTTGATCACGGAACGCAGCGCTAGCGCGCCGAGCGGTGCGACAAGCAGCGCCAACAGACCGACAATCACAACCGCGCCGAACAAGCGCGCGCGCCAGCGCTGCAGCGCACGCCGCAGCGCCGCCGGCGGGCGCATGTGCAGCGGTCGCGCCACTCGCGCGGCCAGCCGCGTGTACGCCACCGTCAGGCCAAGCGTGCAGAGCAACTGCAGCAACGAGAGCACGGCCGCTGCCGGCAGGTCGAAGAAGCTCACAGTCTCACGATAAATCGCCACTTCCAACGTCGTGAAACGCGGCCCGCCCAGTAGCAAGACCACGCCGAAGGAGGTGAAGTCGAAGATGAAGATCAGCAGCAGGGCCGCCAGCACAGCGGGCGCAAGCAGCGGCGCGGTCACGCTCCAGAACGCCGACCAGCGGCTCGCGCCAAGCACGCGTGCGGCCTGCCCGGTGCGGGGGTCGAGCCGCGCCCAGAAGTCGCCCACAATGCGCAACACGATGGTGGTGTTGTAAAAGACATGCGCCAGCAGGATCGCCCAGATCGAGTTCGTCAGCACCAGCGGCGGTTCTTCCAGCCCGAGGGCGGACACCAGCCCCAGGTTGACCCATCCGTTCGGGCCCAGCAAGGCGTTGAATCCAGCCGCCACGACGACGGTCGGCATGACGAAGGGCACCGCCGTCAGCGCACGCAACAATCGCTTGCCGCGAAACCGGTAGCGCGCGAACAGATACGCGCCCGGTAGCCCGACGACGAGTGTGATGGCTGTGGAGAGCGCCGCCTGCCAGACCGTGAACCACAACACGCCGGGCACATAACTGCCGCGAAACGCAGCGCGCAGCGCTGCCAGTCCGCTCCCGGTGGCAAGGCTCGTGTGCAGGATGCCCAGCAGCGGGTAAAAGTAAAAGAGCGCGAGGAAAGCTAGTGGGATGGAAAGCGGGAGATAGCGTGAGAGGGAGAGAGGGAGACGGGGCGAGAGAGCGAGGCCGTTGCTCGCGCTCACCCGGTCACCCACTCGTCTTTTCGCCCGCTCCCCGCCGTTCTCCATCTCCCTGTGTCCCGCACGCCCTATCTCAACATGATCTGGGTCCACGCCTCGATCCATTCCTCGCGGTGTGCGGCAATGTCGGCCGGGGCGACGAATGCCGGAGTCTCTGCCAGTTGAGCGTATGCAACAAACTCAGGCGGCAGCTGCGCATCGGGGCGCACGGGAAACACGAACATCTGCAGCGGGACATCTTCCTGGAACGTGCGGCTCAACATCAAATCCACCCATGCTTCGGCCAGATCGCGGTTCGGTGTGCCGTTCAGAATGCCCACAAACTCGATCTGCCGAAAGCACGTGTCGGATGCGGTGATGCTGCCCGTGGGCGCTTCGGTCACCGGCTCTTCCGCAAAGATCACTTCGGCGGGTGGGCTGGAGGCGTACGACACGACCAGCGGCTGCGGCCCGCGTCCGCTGCTGCCGCTGAAGGCCGTAAAATAGGCCGTCTCCCAGTTTTCCACCACGACAACCTCGTTCTCGCGCAACGCAGCCCAGTACGCTTCGAACCCATCCGGGCCAAAGCGTCCCACCGTCGCAAGCAAGAACGCCAACCCGGGTGAGGAGGCGGCCGGGTTCTCCACCACGAGCAATCCACGATATTCGGGGCGCGTCAGGTCGTCGAGCGCGGCCGGTAGTTCAAGATCGTGCTTCTCAAAATAGGCGCGGTCATAGTTCAGGCACACGTCGCTGTAATCGACGGGCAGCGCGCGGTTCTGCGAGTCGAGCTTGAAGGCAGTGGGCACACCGTCCAGCGCCGGAGCGGTGTACGGCTCGAAGATACCGGCCTCCAGCCCGCGTGTGAGCAGTGTATTGTCGATGCCGAAGAACACGTCGGCCAACGGCGCGTCCTTGTTGAGAATGGCCTGATTGGTGGCCGTTCCCGCGTCGCCCGAGGCGAGAATCTGCACGGTCACCTCGTGCTCGCGCTCAAACTGCTCCACAATACTTTCAGAGACTGCAAACGAGTCGTGCGTCATCACCGTCAGCACGCGCGGCCCGGCCGGTGTGGGCGTCGCGCCGCCGCAAGCCGCGATTGCGATGACCGCTGTGAAGGCCAAGAATACTTTCCGCATAGCGAACCGTCCTCTCCGGTAAATAGTATTCAGTGAACAGTGTCCAGTAAACTAGCCACCTGACACTGGATACTGATTACTGAGCACTGAGTATCACGCACACAACCATTCCTGCTCCCACCACCACAGTCGCCGTCTCATCGACAACCACATTGCTGACCCCGCGCGTTGCGCCGAACGCCAGCGTCTCATCGCGCAGGCGCCACTTGAGTCCCATGGTCTTCACCCCGCACGCGTCGCCGCCGACCGGGATCAGCGAAACAGTGTCGCCTTTCTCGCCGGGGATGCGACGTTCGCTCCCTGCTCGGATGAGCAACATCCGCTGGTTACCATCCACAATGGAAAGCTGCACATCACGGAACACAGGATTGCCGAGCAGCAGCAGGTTTGCCAGCGATTGGTCCCAACGACCGCCAAGCGCCGCCACGAGCTGAATCTCTGTCGCACCCTGCTCCATTGCTACACGGATGGCCAGTTCCAGATCGGTTTCGTCCTTATCGCGCGGATGCCGGTGGAGCTGCGCGCCGTCTGCTTCCAGCGTCGCCACTTCGCCGGGTGCGAGTGAGTCGAAATCGCCGACGACATGATGCGGTACGAGACCGGCCTGCCGGAACAGGCGGGCGCCGCCATCCGCGGCCAGCAGCAAGTCGCCCGGCCTCACCAGACCGCGCAGGTCTGCCTCGGGAGACGGAACACCATTCGCAACGATTACCGCTCGTTTACTCAATTCCATAAAACAAAAACGCCGCCTGTCGGGTAAAGCGCAGCGGCGTCAGTAAATCATCCCTTCGCCGGCATTACCCGGAGCAGGTTCTGCGGGTCGCAGGCTCGCGCGCCTGCCTCTCAGCCTGACATTTCAGGCTCCCCGTTTAGTTGTGCTATGCGTAGATTGTAGCGCCGTGGGCGCACGGAGTCAACGCCGCATGACAGACGCCGGTCGTAACGTTATGAACTGAAAAAGTTAGCTCCTTTTGCCAACGATGTATTGAGACCCGACACTTAACCGTTTAAACAACGTGAGACGTGAAGGATCACGTCTCGCGTAAGGAGAATTGGAGCGGGAGCTTGTGACTGTGTGAGGGGTTAGCCACGCCTAAACAGCGCCGCCAGTCCCTTTTTCTTCGGCTCGGCGTATTCTTCTTCGTCGTCTTCTTCGTCTGAGTCCGCGCTGGCGCGGCGCTTTCGTCCCGGCCGGGGCAGTTTTAGCACGGCGGCCAAGCCGGGTGCATCGGCGCGACGCGGGCCGGAGGTCCGCTGGCGACGGTGCATGCCCAGCCCGCCGACGACGAGCAGCAATATCGCCGCCAGCGCGACAAGGTTCGGCTCGTTGCCAGCCCAAACCGAAAGCAGGAAAGCATACAACCCGATGAAACCGATCAGGGCGAAGGCAGCCCCGACGCGCTTTTCAGGGCTGTTGCTCGAGATCTTAACCTTGCGAATGCGTGCCATGACTACGCGCTCCTCTGCCTACTGGCGGGGAATTGGGTGGAGCTATTCAACCATGTTATGAATCTGCTCGTGCATGAATACCGGCAGGTAATACAGACCGCCAGCCAGCTTTCCAGTAGAACCCGAGCTTTTCCACCCGCCAAACGGCTGGAATCCGGGCCAGGCGCCGGTTGTCGCGCCCTGGGGTCGGTTGACGTAATTTACGCCAGCTTGACTTCGCTCGTAGAACTTGTGAGCGTCCGCCTTGCTGCCGTAGAACCCAGCCGTGAGACCAAAGTCCACGCCATTGGCGATATCGATGGCCTGGTCCAACGACTTCACGCCTGTAATCATGGTGACCGGCACAAACATTTCATGCTTCCACAGTGGATGGCTGCGCGGAACGCCGTCTACGACCGTCGGCTCGCAATAATATCCCTTGGCAAGTTCGCCCGTCCGCATGTGCTTGCCGCCGGTCAGCACGCGCCCGGACTTGCGCAGCGCCCGCACGTGCTTGCCAAAATTCTTGTACGCGCCCTCATTGATCACAGGCCCCATCCAATTTTCACGCAGCGTCGGGTCGCCCACTGTCACCATCTCATCCGTATACTTCAGAATGAGTTCCGTCAACTTCTTCTTGACCGGGGCTTCGACCAGCACGCGCGAACAGGCCGAGCACTTCTGCCCCGAAAGTCCGAACGCGGAACGGACGATGCCCTGTGCAGCGCGATCCAGGTCGGCGTTGCGGGTGACGATAGCCGGGTTCTTGCCGCCCATTTCGAGCACGAGCGGACGCGGATACGGCGCTTTCGCAAAACTGCGATAGATGCGCATCCCGACCTCGTATGACCCGGTGAAGGTAAGTCCGGCGACGCGCGGGTCGTCGACCAATGCCTGCCCGGTTGTCTCGCCGTAGCCCGACAAGTAGTTGAATACCCCGTCCGGGATGCCGGCAGCCCGGAAACACTCAGCCAACAGGCGTTCTGTCCAGGGAGTGTCCTCCGCCGACTTGGCGACGACGGTGTTGCCGGTGACCAGCGCGGCACCGATCGGCCCGCCGGACAGCGCCCCCGGAAAGTTGAAGGGGCTGATCACCACCCACACGCCGTAGGGCCGCATGACCGACCAGTTGGACGATTTGTACCCAACCAGCGGGTCGTCGTTCATGCGCCGAATGTAGCCGTCGTTGGCCTCCATCCGGTCGCATGCGTAGCGGATCAGGTCGATTGCTTCCTGGGCGTCCCCCAGCGCTTCCATGCGATTCTTGCCGACTTCCAGCGAGATGACAGCTGCGATTTCAAACAGGCGTTTTTCCATGCGGTCGGTGGCTTTGCGGAGCAGCCGAATGCGCCGCTCCCATTTCATGCCGCTCCAGACCGGAAACATGGCCTGCGCCGCCGAGATGGCGTGGTTGACATCTCTGGCAGTTGCGTGTTGGAACGTACCAAGCAGCCAGTCTGTGTTGATAGGCGACACGTTCTTGATCTTGCGGCGCGTGTAGCGGTCTTCCCCGTTGATCAGCATCGGCACATCTGCGCCCAGCCCAGATTTGACCTTTTTCAACGCCCTTTCGTAACGCGTGTGCAATTCCGGCGGCGGGTCGAACATCGTCGCATAGGTCAACTGGAAACTTCTGGCAGCGGTCTTTGATTTACGATTGGCTTTCTTCGCCATCGGTTACTCCTTGCCGGGTAGCAGCTCTCTGACTCGCAGAACAGCGACTTCGTGTTTGTTGATGTGAGTATAACGACTGTCAAATGGCGCGTCAATGGAAGAGTGTCCCGAAAGAGTGCGCCGATCTACTCCGGCATGTGAAGTAGTGTATACTCGCGCGCAGCAGGGAGTTTGTCGCCAAATATGCGCGATCGCCAGGTGTATATCGGAATAGACCCCACGGCCGGCCGACGCCCGAGCCATATAGCGGTTCTGGACGCCGAATTGCGGCTTCTGCAGCAGGCAGCCGTACCCATGCGCGAGATTGTAGCGCTGGTTGATCGTTATCCGGCGGCGATTTGCGCCGTCGACGCCCCCAAGGGGGTGAACCGGGGCCTGCTAACGCGCCCGGAAGTCCGCACGCGCGTTGGCCTCCCCGCAGGCGGCTCCAAGTGGTCGCAATACAAACTAAGCGAGTTTGAACTGCAGCGGCGCGGCATCAAGCTCTACAACACCCCGCTCGACCCCACCGCAGCGCCGGGCTGGATGCAGGCCGGCTGGAAACTGTATGACGAGTTACGCGCCATTGGATATCAGGACTACCATCCCGAGGCGGTCGCCGACCGTCAAGTGTGCGAGGTTCACCCGCACGCTTCATTTGCCGTCCTGCTCGGCACGGTACCCTTCAAGAAGACTACGTTGGAAGGCCGTTTGCAGCGGCAGTTACTTTTATTCGAAGAGAATATCGGCGTACCGGATGCGATGGAAGTCTTCGAGGAGATCACACGCCATCATTTGTTGCGCGGGCAGCTTGAACTTGAAGCTTTGCTCTCCCATGATGCACTCGACGCCATTATCGCGGCGCTGACCGCCCACTACGCCGGCACAAACACCGACAACATTACCCTCGTCGGCGATCGCGAAGAGGGCTATATCGTTGTTCCGACAAGCACACTCAAGGAGCGTTACTCCTGACGCATGCAGATTCACGCCGCCAACGGACTCCGAACAATTCTCTATCCCGTTTATATCTGCACGCGAACAAGATTCCTTGTACTATAAATCTACTCGCCAGATTTCTTACAAACGGTCATCTGGCGAGTATCATTTTTTGCCCTCTGGAGCCAGAACTTCACAGTCAAACGAATGGACACTTAGGGGCGGGTCGTGCTTGCCGCATCCCAGTGTCTCTTTGTGGGGGTGCATTCCGTATTGGTATGGATGGCATGAGGACGGCCGGTTGGGATATCCGGTTGATACTCGACAGTTATCTGCTTGACCTGAATCCCTCGCTGAACAGCGATGAACTCGAATCCGAGACTCTCCTGGGCCGGGTACAGGGGTTATTGAAAAAGAACGGCTTTAAGCAGGTTGGTGCCCCGCTTGCCGACTTTTCGACTCTCGCGGAGGAGAAGGAGTAGCGGTAACTCACTAGCAAATGGAATGGTGCCCGGCAGGCGGAACCAGGGCGGATTGAACGACCTGACCAGTTGATCAGTCCGCCCTTTTTGTTAGCAGCCGTTACACCTCTGTAAAGACCCCCAGTTCGTCCACATCGAAGTCCGGGAAGATGTCTTCGACGTTCTCGCCATTGCCAAGGCGCTTGCGGACCAACTCGCCGAGCACGTCGCGGTAATCCGAGGTTGTATCGAGGTCGCCGGGCCCATACAGGTATTCGGCGTCCAGCCCGGGCCAGTCGCCATGAACGACACCGCCATTCACGTTGGCGCTGTCTCCCAGCGCAAACATCACGCCCCCGTGCCCGTGGTCGGTGCCCGCGCTGCCGTTCTCAGACACGCGCCGCCCAAACTCAGACATGGTCACAATCGTCACGCGTTTCCGCAGCTCACCCAGGTCGTGGTAGAGCGCCGCCAGGCCGCCCGCGAATTCCGCCAGCAGGCCCGGCATGGGTCCGCCCGTCAGGCCGCCCTGCGCTGCATGGGTATCCCAACCACCCATGTCCACGCACGCCACTTCCAGGCCGATTTCGGCTTTAACAATCTGCGCCACCTGCATCAACGCCCGCCCAAACTGCGAGTCTGGATATTGCGCGCTGTTCTCCGGCGCGTAGTTTGCCACGTCGATACCCGCGAGCAGGTCGGTGGCTGAGAATGTCGTCTGGCCGGGCTCATCGAGTGAGACGCCCTGTCCCGGGCCTGTCGAAGGAGCAAGCGAATACAGTGATGCCAGCACCCGCTGCATGCGCGCCAGCTCTGACGTATTGCCCTGCAGATGAAAGTCCGCGATGGACTGGAGCGTCGTGACCGGTACCGGCCCGCGCAGGCTGGCCTGCAGAATGCCGCCCATGCCTACCGCGCGGAACGGCGACTCGTTCTGCCAGGGCGCGGTCTGCAGATGGCGACCGATCCAACCGGTGGCGATGGTCTTTTCGCCGGGGGTGCCGCGTTCCATGTAGTCCATGGCGTCAAAGTGCGAGTGGGTGGGATCGGGCGACCCAACTGCGTGGACAATCGCCAGCCCGCCGTCATCCCACACCTCCTTGAGCGGGCGCAACGCCGGATGCAGGGCAAAACGACCGTCGAGATCGATCGCCGACTGATCGTCGCCGGAGGCTGATTCCGGAATTGCCAACGTCGACCGCTGCCGGAAATACTCGGCCTCGAACTGCGGGATGACGGCGTTCAGCCCATCCATGCCGCCGCGCTGGAACACGCACACGAGCACATCGCCGCCCGGCTCCACACCTTCCGGCGCGAACGCCATGCGCGGCAGCGCCTCCAGCGCCGGTGCAACGCTCCAACCCGCAAGGCTGAGGCTGCTTAGTTTGAGGAAGGTACGTCTTGAGAGATCGGTTGTCATACTGATTACTCCATTGTTTTGGAAGATGGCAAGATGAACTGTTCACCCGATCGCCCAGCCACAATCACCTGACCTGAAAATGCGGCGATCCCAAGATTAACGCGGCCACGAGCGGGATATTCGCCCCCAGATCGCCGGCGGCTGCGAAATCGGCCAGCACGCTACGCGCATCGTCCGGCAGTATCTCGCCCATGAAGCGCAGGCTTAGCAGGTCCACAATGTCATCCGGGGATTCCCCATCTGCCGCCATCGCATGCGGGTTGACCGTCACACCCGGCAGTGCATCCGTCATCATCAGCAACGCGAAGTTCCAGCGCGCCAGCAGCCCGGAGGTGGTGGTCCACCACGCCGCGTAGTCGGGGTAGCCGTCGGGCGTCTGCCAGCCATACGGGGTCTGCCCCATCTGGCCGAGCAGGTGTCCCAGCACGCGCGCTCCTCGGCTGACTTCCGCCTCCGTCACGCGCAGCGCCGAGATAAAGTACTCCAGCGGGCGTTTCACCTTCTGGCCGGCTGCGGCCGCGAACTCGGGTGCGGCGATCATGGTGCGCAGCATCGCCTTTACATCGCCGCCCGTGGCCTTGTATGTATCGGCCATGGCGTCCACGACGCTCGCCGGAGGGGTATCGCTCACAAAGCGCACGGCCATACGATGGCTCACATGGCGGGCGGTCGAATCGTGTGCGCTCAAATAATCGAGCAGTTGCTCTCCATCAGCTTTGCC
>JBHHUI010000050.1:0-9794 GCA_046753805.1 Anaerolineales bacterium | reverse complement strand
ACAGCACGCGCACGCCGGTCTTTACACCCGCATCAACGACAAGCGGCTCGCAATCGAGGTAACGCTGGCAGGCCTGGACGAAGGTGCCGGTGAGCGGCGGCACGACCGATGCCATCGCAATTGCGTCGATTCGCCCGACATCGACCCCGGCATGGTCAAAGAATCCGAGTAGTTGTAGTCCGTATTCATCCGCCGTGCGCTCAAGCACCGTACGCACGCGCCAGCGTGGCCCGAGTTCGGGACCCACGTACAGACCGAGTGTGATATTTGTATTGCCGATGTCGATGGTCAGAAGCATAAGATTGCCGGTTGCAAATTGCAGATTAGAGATTGGAGATCGGGAACATGACCGACTGTCGCCCCGCGCGCATCACGCCTCATCCTCCAGCAGCACATTATCAATCAGCCGCGTCTTGCCAATGCGAACGGCGAGGCTGAGCAGCACGCCGCGTTCCACCGTCGTCAGCTCGGCCAGCGTGTCCGGGTCCGCCGCCGACACATATTCGGTGTCTGCAAGCGGTTCCGCCTCCAACAAGTCCTGCATCGCGGCGCGCAGCAGGTTGCCCTGACGCACGCCGCTTCGATAGGCGTCAGCCGCCGCGGATAGCGCGCGGTAGAGCACCGTGGCCGCCGCGCGCTCGTCGGGCGACAAATACGCATTTCGTGAGGACATTGCCAGCCCGTCCGGTTCGCGCACAATGGGGCACACGACGATTTCAAGCGGAAAATTCAGATCGGCTGCCATCTGCCGGATGACGCGCGCCTGCTGTGCATCCTTCTGGCCAAAATAGGCGCGGTCCGGCGTGAAGGCGTTGAACAGTTTCGCCACGACCGTCGTCACACCCCGGAAGTGACCGGGGCGGCGCGCGCCTTCCAGCGGTTGGGTGAGAAACTCGACCGATACAGTGGTTTGAAAGCCCGCTGGGTAAACCGCCTCGGGCGCGGGCGTCCAGACCAGGTCCACACCCTCCGCTTCTAGTAGCTGCAAGTCGCGCTCCACATCGCGGGGGTAACTGGCCAGGTCTTCATTCGGACCAAACTGAGTCGGGTTCACAAAAACACTGACGCCGACGTGATCATTCTCGGCGCCGGCGCGCCGTACGAGCGACAGGTGTCCTTCGTGCAGATAGCCCATCGTGGGAACCAGGCCAAAGGAGCCTTCGAACGACCCCCGCGCCTTGCGCAGTTCATCGACCGTTTTCGTTATTTGCATTCAATATTCACGCCTCACGCACCGCCCGCACCAGTCGCCATAGCACCTCGTTCACCGGCGTCGGCACACCCAGCTGCTGCCCCGCGCGCACAACCGCACCGCTGATGGCGTCGATCTCCGTCGGCGCGCCGCGCGTCACATCCTGCAACATCGACGAGCGGTTCGCCGCCGTCAGGCGCGCCACTTCGCGCACGCGCGCCGCTGCGTCGCCCGCGAGTTCGATCCCGCGCGCCGCTGCGACCGCAGCCGCTTCCTGCGCTGCCGCAACCATCAGCGCTTCGGCGTCCGCCCGCTCGAGGAGCGCGCCGTTCGCCACGCCGAGCAGCGCCGTCACCGGGTTGATCCCGGCATTGACGGCCAGCTTGCCCCACAGCGCCGCCGCGATCTCGCCCGTGACTTGTGTGGAAAACCCCGCCGCCTGCAACAACTCGGCGACGCGCCTGACGCTGCCTTCGTTGGCGGAATTGAAGCCGAGCAGCGTATCGCCGCCGCCGGCGTAGCGGATGCGCCCCGGTTCGAGCAGCGCCGCACCCTGCGTCGTCACACCCAGCGCTGCGCGCGATTCACCGACCGCGTCCGCCAACGCTTCATAGTTGCCAAGCCCGTTCTGCAATGTCAGCGCCAGCCCATCATTGCGCAGCACCCGTCCGGCCTGCTGCACGGCCCGCCCGGTTTGCCAGCTCTTGACGAGCACCAGCACAAGATCTGCGTCGCCGGCGTCCAGGGCGTCGGCCGTTGCGCGGACGCGCACGCGCGTCTCGCCCTCGGCAGATTCAATGCGAATGCCTTCGCGCTGGATAGCGGCGATGCCCGCGCGCCACGCGCCCAGCAGGACAACGTCGGCGCGTCGGGCGAGGCGCGCGCCAAACAAGCAGGCCAGCGCGCCGGTGCCTAAAACCGTGATTCTCAAGTCAGGGTGCTACGCGGGACCGATGTCGTCAAGCAATTGCTGCCACTCGTCGCCGGGGATCGAGAATGTGTGCTCCTGCGCCGGAAAGACCCCGTTCGTTACATCCTCCCGGTACGCCGACAGCGCGGCATCCATCACGCCGTGCAAGTCCGCATACTGCTTCACAAAGCGCGGCGTGAAGCGGTCGAAGAGCCCGAGCAGGTCGTGGGTGACCAGTACCTGACCGTCACAACCCACACCGGCGCCGATCCCGATCGTCGGAATGTCAATCCGCTCCGAAATCAATTCGGCGACGCGGCTCGGCACGGCCTCCAGAACGAGCGCAAAACAACCGGCCTCCTCCAGCGCGAGCGCGTCGTCGAGCAGCCGGCGGGCGGCGAGCGCCGTACGGCCTTGCGCCTTGAAACCGCCCAGCTTGTTGATGGACTGCGGCGTGAGGCCGATATGCCCCACGACGGGAATGCCGGCGGCGAGGATGGCTCTCGTGGCCGGAATCACCTCCCGGCCGCCTTCCAGTTTGACTGCATCCATGCCCGCCTCGGCCAGGAACCGGCCGGCATTGCGCACGGCCTCCTCAACGCTGACCTGGTACGACATGAACGGCATATCCCCGATCAGGAGCGGATGGCTTGCGCCACGCGCAACCGCCTTGCAGTGGTGCAGCATGTCGTCCATGGTGACCGGTAGTGTACTCTCGTATCCGAGCACGACCATGCCAAGCGAATCGCCGACCAGAATGGAGTCGATCCCCGCCCGATCCACGGCCAGTGCCGTGGCATAGTCGTACGCGGTGAGCATGGTGATTGGCTCGCCATGTGCTTTCTTCAATTGAAAGGTATGGGTGGTGACTTTCTTGCGTGCAGGTGGAGCTTGGGCAGACATCGCTATCTCCTCATGCGAGTGAAATGCGGGACCCGAAATGTAAAACCCTCCATGCAGGAGGGCCGGATTGTAGTCGAACAATCAAGCAGTCCGAACGTCAGGCAGTCAATTCACCGGCTGCCAGACCATATGACCACACGACTAAGCTGTCCAGCCGTCTCGCTCGGGACCGATGCAAGCGGCAGTCTTATTATACGCCCCGCGCGCAAGTCCGGCAACGGCGGCTCGACTTCGACTTGCTTCTTCCTCTTGAACCTCGTCTGGAACCCATTATGGGGTTACGCCTGTTGACCCACGATATACACTGGACCGCGCGCTCCGGCTTCCTTTGACGATGTCGTCCGGCGGTATACAATCGCTGCAGGAAATATGAACGTGTGCGCGCAGCCGTCGGCAACGGCTGTACGCCCTGGAGTCCCAACGGTATGAGAGCCAATGAAAGGCCCCTGGCAGGCGCCGGCCTGCACGCGCGGATTCAGGCTGTCGTGCGCCAGATTCCGCCGGGACGCGTCGCCACCTATGGACAGGTCGCGGACATTGTCGGCGGGTGCAGCGCGCAGATGGTCGGCTTTGCCATGGCCGCGCTGCCGGGTGGTTCGGATGCGCCCTGGCAACGCGTGATCAACCGGCAGGGGAAGATCAGCCCGCGCGGCGCCGATCGGAGCGGCGCCCGCCAACGCGCGCTGCTCGAAGCGGAAGGCGTTCGGTTCGATGCCGACTCCATTGTGGACTTTGCGAAATTCGGTTGGGGCGGCCCGGATGAGGCCTGGGCGTGCGCCAACGGATTCATGACGCCGCCGCCTCCGTGGGCGCGCAAGCCCAAGAGCCGCACGTGATACGCTTCGCCAAGTACGAGGCGCTCGGTAACGCCTACATCGTGCTCGAGTGCGATGGCGAAGTGGACGCACAGATCATCGGCCGCCTATGCGATGACCGCCATGGACTCGGCGGCGATGGCATCTTGATTCCTTTCCGCATGGATGATTCCCAACCCGGTGTGCGCGTGCTGAACCCGGATGGGTCAGAGGCGGAGATCAGCGGCAACGGTGTGCGGATCTTTGCCCGCTATCTGTGGGATCAGGGCGTAGCACGGGCAGCAGCGTTTGAGGTGACCACGGCGACCCGTCCAGTGCTGTGCGAGGTGTCGGACAACGGCCGCGCCGTCAGCGCCCGGCTGGGGCGCGCCAGTTTTTGCAGCGCAAATATCCCGGTGACGGGGCCGCCGCGCGAGGTGCTCGAAGAAAGTATGGTTGTTGCCGGCCAAAGCCTGGGCTATAGTGCGGTCAACATTGGCAACCCCCATTGCGTGCTGCTGCGGCAGCAGGTGAGCGAAGAGGAAACCCGCCGCCTCGGTCCGATGATTGAAACGGACGGCCGCTTTCCAAATCGGACCAATGTTCAATTCGTGCGCGTCCTCAGCCGCGACAGCCTCCAGATCGAAATCTGGGAGCGCGGCGCGGGACGCACGCTCTCATCCGGGAGCAGCAGCGCTGCCGCGGCGGCGGTCGCGCATCGGCTGGGGTTTTGCAACGCGGAGGTCACGGTTCACATGCCGGGCGGGCAGCTGCAAGTCCGGATCGAAGCAGGCTATGAGGTCGTGATCCGGGGTCCGGTGGCGCACATCGCATCCGGAGAAATCGCGCCCGAAACCATGGCTGCGGAGAATAGTGGCAGGTGGGCCTTTATAACGAAAACCTAGACAAACCCCTACCCCTCAGGTAGAATCCTGCCTCGTAGTAGAAACCGAGTAAGTGAGGCAGTAGTGGCAAATACCCAATCAGCCAAGAAACGCATTCGTTCGACTGAACGCAAGACCTTGCGCAACAAGATTCGCAAATCGAAAGTACGCACGGCCGTGCGTCAGGCGCGGGAAGCGCTCGCGGCTGGCGACGCTGAACAGGCGCGCGCCGCCGTGCTCGCGGCGGCCAGCCAGCTCGACAAAGCCGCCGTCAAGGGCATCCTGCATCGCAACAACGCTTCCCGGCGCAAAGGTCGCCTGATGAAGCAGCTGACAGCGCTTGATCAAGCATAGAAAACCGCCGACCGAGTCGCATGATGCCGCCAATTCGTGGCGGCATTTTCTTTGTCTATTGACTAGAACATTTGTTCGTGCTACACTCGAAAGGCGCCCCACACGACGGTGAGCGCGCCGCGTACCATGAGCACGGCACATAACGAATGGAGTTTCAAGCTGAGCGCAGCGAGGCCATATTGGCCGCATGTCTCGTACCCGTATACGTTCATAGCGGCTTTGCATCGGCGCCGGCTTTACATGAGGAAACCAGTCTGACTGTGGATGTCGCGCGCCCTGACCCTCGGCCGATCAGTCTGCCCACGGTCATGCAAGAGTTGACCAGCCTGCCGCCGCACACAGCTTGCATCGGCCTGACGGCCGAGGCGCGCCCGTTGCTGCTCCGCCTGCCATCCCCGGATGTGGTGCACGTACTGGTCGCCGGGGCGTCCGGCTCCGGCAAGACGGAATTGATCCGCTCGTTGCTCGTCAGCCTCGCGCTGGGAAACCGGCAATCGCAGCTGCAGGTGGTGCTCATCGACCTGAAACAACGCGGCCTGAGCATGCTGGCGGGCTTGCCGCATCTTGTCGCGCCGCCGGCCTACGAAGTTAACGGGGCCTTGCAGCTGCTCGATGCGATGGTCGCAGAGATGGAGCGGCGAGACGCGCAGGCCTGCTCCGACCCGCATATTGTGATTGTCGCCGACGAGTTGCCGGCGCTTCTCCGCCAGGCCGGGCCGGCGGCGCAGGCGGCGCTGACACATATCGCCGAACGCGGCCACGCGGCCGGGCTGCATCTTGTCGTCGGCACGCAGCAAGCAGCCGGGCGCGTAATTGGCAGCGACCTGAAAGCCAACATACCCGTGCGCCTCGTCGGTCGTGTCGACACAGCGGACGAAGCCCACATTGCGACAGGCATCGCCGAGAGCGGCGCAGAACATCTATTGGGGCGCGGTGATTTTCTCGCGGTGAGCGGCGGCCAGGCGATCCAATTCCAGAGCGCGTATGTTCCGGCGGCAGATTGGGCCGGTCTCGACGCAGCGCTGCGCAGGCGCGAGCACTGGACTCGGGCGCTCGGCATCGACCGCGACAGGGCAATTTCTGATCACGGGGCGTTGAGTACCGCATGAAACTGAGAACCGTCGTGTTCCTCGCAGCGCTGGCGTTCGCAATCACGCTGGCGGTTGTAGTCGGCCAGCGCCTGTCGAGCGAGGCGATGGCGGTCTTGCTGGGGGTTATCGCCGGGGTGGCAGCCAGCATTCCGACGAGCCTCATCGTGGTCTGGTTTGCAACGCGAACGCGGCCCGGCCCGATGCGCACTGTGGAGGTTCACCGCAGCGATGACCGGCCGCGCGAACGCGTCGTGGTGGTGACACAGCCGCAGCCGCCGACATCACAACCCGCCTGGACAGCGCAGCCGCCGCCAGCCGGCCCCGTTCCCAAACGGCGGCACTTCACCATCATCGGCGGCGAAGAATCAGAGTGGGAACTGTAGCGGCCGGCAGATAGGCAAACTACATGAAGCGAAACCGCCGGCGCATTGCCGGCGGTGAAGATGCGTTTGGATTGAACCGCGCGAGGATGCAGCCGGGCTAGGCTCCGTCCACGTCCAGCCGATACCCCTTTCCGCGCAAGGTCTTCAGATAACGCGGACGTCGGGGGTCCTTCTCAATCACGCTACGCAACCAACTGATGTGCACGTCAAGTGTGCGCGTGTCGCCGATGTAATCGGTCTCCCACACCTGCTTGATCAATTGTTTGCGCGTGACCACTTCGCCGGTGCGGCGCATGAGCAGCGCCAGCAGGCGCGCCTGTTTCGGGGTCAGGCTCTCATCGCGCGATCCGCACATCACACGACGTTCGGCGAGGTTCAGGCGGATTGGCCCTTTCTCGATCCAGCCGTCCTGCGATAACACCGGTAACAGCCGCTGGACGGCGTTGAGCAATTTCCGGGGCGTGAAGGGATGCACAAGGACGAGGTCAGCGCCACACCTGGGGTCCGGGCGGACATCTTCGCCCACCACCAGCACGATTCGGATGCCGTTCAGCGCAGCGCGCGCCCTGCGACACATGCGCGCGCCGCTGGTACGCAACGAAGCCGCGTCGAGTACGACGAGCTGCGGGTCGAAACGTTTCGCACGCTTCAGCGCCGACGAAACCGAATTTTCGATCGCGACGTAGTATCCCTTTTTTTCAAGCGGGGGTGCGAATGATGGAGCTGAGGTACGACTGGTTTCGATCAGAAGTACCCGCTCCTCAGGCATCGCCATTCTCCCGTAACTCGTAAAAAAATCTCGGAGCGGTACTTTCGCCGACCGAGACACGAAATTGGTGCGTGGAAAAACATGATACCGAATGAACGAAAGAACGTCAAGGCCGCCCCCTGCCAAACGATTTAAGATTCCAAACTTTGGGGCGGCCCGGCGTGCCTGTATCGGCGTCACTCAAGTTGGTTGTTACTGAATCGGATGTCGTTTAGAATCGGGTGATGCCGCATTGACCTATGTCCAGTTTAAACATCGACCACGCGATTGTCGGGCGTCTGCAGGCCGATTACTACATCACCCGGAACGATACACCCGTCATCGAGCAGTTGGGCGGCAGCGCCGTCTATAGCGCCGTCGGGGCCGGTATATGGTCGCGCGCGGTAGGCCTGGTGTCGCGCATCGGCACGAACTTCCGCCGGGACTGGATCGGGGCGCTGGCAGAGCACGGTTTAGATACAGACGGCGTCCGGTCAGCCGAGTCTGAACAAGAGCACCGCCGGTTCTTTGCGTACAGACCCAACGAGGACGCTGTGGTGCATTCAGACCCGGCTAGCCAGTTCGCCCGTATTGGCCGCCGACTGCCGGCGCAATTGCGCGATTATGACGAGCACCGCGCGCTGGATTCCCCGTCACAGTTCGGCCCGCTGGCGGCTCGGCCGGATGAGCTGCCGCCAGCCTACCAACGCGCGCGGGCCATGCACGTGGCGCCCTGCGACTTCGTCACGCACCGCACCATGCCCGCAGCAGCGCGCGCGCTGGGCATTCGGACGATCACCTGCGACCCAGACGAACGCTACATGCAGGCATCGTATCAGGCTGAAGTGCGTCTGATTGTGTCCGGCCTGGATGCATTTCTCCCCAGCGAAGCCAAAACGACCAACTTCTTCCGTACTGAAGTCGACGATATGTGGGAAGCCGCCGAGGGATTTGCAGCCATGGGCGCGGCCATCGTCGTCATCAAGCGCGGCGCGCACGGCCAGTATGTATTTGATGCCGGCGCGCGGACGCGCTGGCATGTGCCCGCCTACCCCACCCGGGTGGCCGACGTCACCGGGGCGGGCGATGCGTATGGGGGTGGGTTCCTGATTGGGCTGGCCGATACCGGCGACGCAGTCGAAGCCGCCCTGCGCGGCTCGATTTCAGCATCGCTGGTGATCGAGAGCCGCGATCCCTTTTATGCCCTGAACGCGCACCCCCACCTGGCGGAGGCGCGCCTCGGCGCACACCGCGAACTCGTCCGCAAAATATGATCGCAAGGCTTCTCGCAGACCCGACCATCAAACGCGCCCTTGGGCGCGCCGATCCCGTGCGCCTGCTCAAGCAGGCAATAGCGGTACAGCAGATTCCCGCGCCGACATTCGCAGAAGCCAACCGCGCCGCTTATGTAGCCGCGCAGTTCATCAGCGCCGGGCTGGCCGATGTGGAGACCGACGACATTGGCAACGTTTACGGCCGTTTGCCCAGCGCCGGGCTGCGCGCACCGGTGCTCGTGACGGCGCACACGGACACTGTGTTCCCGCCCGATACAGACCTGGCCATCCGACGGGAAGCCGGCCGCGTGTATGGGCCGGGTTTGGGCGACAACGCCCTCGGCGTGGCAGCTCTGATGGAACTGCCCGCATTGCTCCAAAGCGCCGACGTGGAGCTGCCCGGCGATCTGTGGCTGGTTGCAAACGTGGGCGAGGAGGGGCTGGGCGATTTGCGAGGCATGCGTCGCGCAGTCGACCGGCTCGGCGAAACCGTCGGAGCGACGATCGTGTTGGAGGGGCTTGCGTTCGGGCGCATCTACAACAGCGGGATAGGAGTGCGCCGCTATTGCGTGCGTGCATCCGCCGCCGGCGGGCATTCATGGATGCATTTCGGCCAGCCGAGCGCCGTGCACGGCCTTGTACAACTTGGCTCCGCCCTGACCGAGTTGCAGACGCCCGCAGCACCCCGCACCACCTTTAACATCGGCAAGATTTCCGGCGGCACCTCGGTGAATACCATCGCACGCACTGCGGAATTGGAACTGGACCTGCGCTCGGAAGACGACGCTATCCTGGCGAAACTGGCGCGCAAGGTCGAAACGACCATTGCCGCCGTGGAGGAGCGCAGTAAGGTCAAATTTAAATTCGAGATATGCGGCAATCGCCCCTCGGGCCAGATCCCAACCGAACACCCGCTGGTACAGCTTGCCGTGGCGACGCTCCAGCATGTTGGGCATGCCGAACCGCAACTGGAGCGCGGCAGCACGGATGCAAACATTCCACTGAGTCGCGGGCTGCCGGCCGTCACCGTTGGCTTGACGAGCGGCGGAAACACCCACCGGCCGGACGAGTACATCGAGGTCGGACTGTTGCAGGACGGCCTGCGCCACATCTTCCTGCTCGTGGCCGGAGCGTTTAGTATCAGTCCGGAGTTACGCAGTTCGCTGGTCGAGCCTCGCGCTGAGCGCGAGACGAAGCGTAGCCCCAAAGGGGCGTATCGAGACCAGGAACTGCGCCAAAACGGGCTTCGATACGGCGTTTC
>JBHHUI010000049.1:0-9870 GCA_046753805.1 Anaerolineales bacterium | reverse complement strand
GCCGCCGTGGATCATAATGATCGCCGGGGGCAATTCGCTCCGCTCGGCCCGCTGGCCGCCCGCCGGGGGGTAATACAATCCGTAGACCTCTTCACCCTCGTCGCCAGTCCAACTCACCGCCTGGGCGTCAGAAAACTGATCAGGCGCGACCGACTCAGCATACGCCCGCTTCACGACGACAGGCTCCGAGCTGCCTCCGTGGGATACGACCACAATGCGCGGTGGAATCCCCGGCGCAGATGCAATCACGGCAACATCATCTTCCGTGGGGGAGGCGCTGACTGCGCTGAAGGAAGAATAGCCGCCGGCAGCGACTCGTTCGCCGCCTCCTTCGATGTTATAACGCCAGAGGCGTCTAAAGCCTGACTCGCTCCGTATGGCATAGATAGCGGTCCCGAACGCGTCCCAGGCGAGCGTGCGCACGCCCTGCACCCACGCCGGCGCAGCATGTTCGGCCGGGTCGTGCGTAAGCTGGCGGGTTGCGCCGGACTCGATTTCGTACAGGTAGACCTGCCCCCAGCCGGTTGCGTCCGATGTATAGGCCAAATACCGTCCATCCGGCGAGAATATCGGCTGGAAGCACGCGACTTCATCTCCGCCGGCGATTGTTTTGACCTCGGTCAATTCCGGAACGCGCCCGGTTGTGTCCAACTGCAGCAGGCGCACTTCGGCGCCGTCCCAGGGCATCTGCGGATGATTCCATGCGACAACCGACAGCAGCTCGCCGCCGGGATGCCACGCCGGCTGCATATAGAAATCATCCCCCGACAGAATCTTGGTGGGCCAGTGCTCGCCTCCCACGTCGACAAGCCCGACGGCTTCGCGGCGCTCGTATGAGTGCACATAGGCAACCCACTTGCCGTCGGGCGAAACAGTAGGCGAAGCGCAGGCGCCGTACCCCGGTGTGATTGCCTGCGCCGGGCCGGCCGACAGTGGTTGGCGATAGAGGCGCCCACCGGCGGAAAACACCACATGGCCGTGCGCCACGGTGAAGTCGCCGCCGCCATATCCGACCATGGCCCGCACGGACAAATCTGTCGTCAGGTCATTAGGCGCCTGCCCGACACGCGCGGTGGCAAGTACACCCCGGTCGGAGCGTCCCTCCAGCCACACGAGCTGCTTGCCATCGGTATCCCATTGGACATCGCTGAGTCGCAAACCCTGCGACATAGATTTAGGTGTAAGGGGTGAAACCCAGAGGCCATACGGTGGTTCGGGTCCAGACTGGTCAAGTGTCATCGTGGGTCCTGTGACAATGAGGAAGTACGCGAACGCGCGAAACTATACCATAGGTGCATGTGCGGCTTGCGGTCACGCCACGACCGTACAGATGTATTGATGAATTTGTGCATCCGCTCTAAAATGCGCATACCCTGACAGAAACGAGGCCCCCTTGAAGCAACCTGCATTGATCGTTCACGGCGGCGCCGGGCGTATCCACGACGACCTGGTCGGCGACTCTGTACGCGGCTGCGAAGCCGCGGTGGCAGCTGGATGGCGGATTCTGGACGGGGGCGGCAGCGCCCTCGACGCCGTGGAAGCCGCGGTGCACGTGATGGAAGACGACCCTGTATTTGACGCCGGGCGCGGATCGCATCTCAACCGCGCGGGCACGGTGGAAATGGATGCCATCATTATGGACGGCCAGGTACTGAACGCCGGAGCCGTGGCCGGCGTGACGCGCGTGCGCCATCCGGTCTCGCTGGCGCGCGCGGTGATGGAAGACACCACCCACGGAATGCTGATTGGCGCCGGAGCGGAAGCGCTGGCGCAGCCGGCCGGGCTTGAACAGCGACCGCCGGAATGGTTTGTGGTACCGCGCGAGCATGCCGCCTGGGAAGCTGGCGCGCCTCCCTATCAGGCTGTGCGCGGTCACGGAACCGTGGGCTGTGTCGCGCGGGACGCCGCTGGAAACCTGGCCTCCGCAACGTCCACCGGCGGGACCGCGAATAAGCTGCCCGGGCGCGTCGGCGACAGCCCGCTCATTGGATCGGGCGCCTACGCAGATAACCGCACGGCCGCGGTATCAGCGACTGGCTGGGGCGAATCCCTGATGCGCGTGGTGATGAGTAAAACCGTATGCGACCTGGTTGGCGCTGGCCTGACAGCTCAGGATGCCGCTGACGCCGCGCTTCGTATCCTGGTTGACAGAGTGGATGGACGCGGCGGTGTTATCGTCGTTGACCATGAAGGACGGCTCGGCTTTGCCTTTAATACCAAGCGCATGGCCCGGGCGTTTCGGGACGCCGATGGGAAAATTCACGCCGGTATTGAGCCTGAATCTGACACGTCACGCAACGGCGACTCGCCGTGGTGAGTAAGGGAAACTGTTAATGGACTTCGAACTATCCGACGATCACCGCCTCTGGCAACAGACGGTCCGCGAATTTGTAGCAGCGGAAGTTGCCCCCCATGCACGGGAGGTAGACGCAACCGGCGAGCTTAACTGGGATGCAGTCCGAAAGATGGGGCCAGTGGGCCTGCTCGGGCTGAATGCCGCCGAGGAGTACGGCGGCGCGGGCGTGGACGCAATTGGCGCCGCCATCGCCATCGAAGAAATCGGGCGCGGCTGTGGTTCCACCGGACTTTCCATCGCGGCGCACAATGGGCTGGGCTGCAGCCCGCTCGACGCCTGGGGGACCGAAGAACAGAAAGCGAAATTCCTGCGGCCGCTTACGTCCGGAAAGAGCGGGCTGGGCGCGCTGGCGCTGACAGAACCGGGCGCGGGCAGCGATCTCAAGGGCGGCGTCACGACGCGCGCGGTCGAGGAAGGCGATGCGTGGATCATCGACGGCGCAAAGATGTGGACGACCAACGCATCCGCCGCGGACATTATCATTACGCTCTGCCGCAC
This sequence comes from Anaerolineales bacterium, assembly GCA_046753805.1. Classification (GTDB taxonomy): domain Bacteria; phylum Chloroflexota; class Anaerolineae; order Anaerolineales; family JBHHUI01; genus JBHHUI01. The sequence continues at coordinate 7,016 of JBHHUI010000049.1, read as the reverse complement.
CGAACATGACAGCACGGCCTCCGACAGCCTGAGCCTGATCATCGTGCCAACCGACACGCCCGGTCTCAGCATCGGCGCGCCGGAGAAGAAGATGGGCCTGCGCGGTTCGCCCACCCACACCGTGACGTACGACGAGGTGCGCGTGCCGAGGGAAAATATTCTGGGCGACAAAGGGCGCGGGCTGCAAATGACGCTCGCCACACTGGACGGCGGGCGCATCGGTATCGGCGCGCTGGCCGTCGGAATCGCGCAAGGGGCCTACGAAGAAGCCATCAGATATGCACGGGAGCGACGCACATTTGGCGTTCCGATTGCAAACCATCAAGCCATTCAATGGATGCTGGCCGATGCGGCAACTGAAATCGAGGCCGCGCGGCTGATGGTTTACAGGGCTGCCTTTCTAAAGCAGACTGGACGGCCATTCACGCAGGCTGCGGCGATGGCGAAACTGTTCGCGTCGGAAATGGGCGAACGGGTCTGCCGCAACGCTATTCAGATTCACGGCGGCTTTGGGTATTCGGCGGAATTTCCCGTCGAGCGCATGTACCGCGACCAACGTTTGAACACCATCGGCGAAGGTAGCAGCGAAATCCTGCGGATGGTAATCGCCCGGAACATCCTCCGCGAGTAAGCGTATCCTGTAGGGGTGTACTGCATAGTTTCGCGATGCGGGCTGCCGGTGTACAATCCAACGCATCATGGCGGAATACACCGCACCATCGGAGCCGGGCGGACCATCCCCAAACGGATCGCTAGATGAAATTGGGTGGGACATCGAAGCTCTGCGCACGGAATCGCAGGCAGCTGTCGAAGCCGGCGATTGGGCCACCGCCGCTCTGAAATTCGAAGAAATCCTTGCGCTTGATCCGCACGCCCAGTTCGCCCGCGTTGGGTTGCAGCACGCCCGACAGAAGCTCGAGCAACCAGAACCCACGACCTCAGAGCCGGAGCAGCCGGGACACAACGTAATATCGGTGCGGCAGCTGCGAATGTATATTCACGTTCGTCGGGCCGTCAAACGCCTGCTACGGCGCGCGCGCCCCCCGCTCGATACATGACGTTACGTAAGGCGCACGATCTAAAAAAGGGCCGGATAGTCCGGCCCTTTTGTATTTGCACAATTCGTTTGCGTTGCGACTAGCCGGACGAGCGGCCAGTCCACCACTTGTAGACGAAGTATGCCCCCACGCACAATGCGGCGGTTATGATGACCATGAGCCAGTAGTTGGGTTCACGAAAGATGGCAGTCCCCGTCCAGCGACCCACGAACACAGTCACGGCCGTCCAGATAATAATGAACGTGCCGAACAACCAAAACCGCATCAGCCCCAGCATTTTGCTTTGATCTTCCATGTTATTCCTCCTGACTGAAAAAATATTGCGACTCGCTCGGGTGAGGCGATTTTATACCATACGCTTTCCACATGCAACGGGGCTGCACGCCCGGCAGTGACCGTCAGTCAGCAGCCCACTCAAATTCCACAAATTCGCCGGCCGGGTTTCCCATCTCGTCCAGCACCTGCACATTCTCGATTGAAGGATAGGCGTACATACCCACCCGAAGTTTCGAGATTGCAACCCCGGCAAGCGGACCGGCGTCGAAAAAACTGAGGACCAGATCGCCGGCCCGCCATTGGTCGGCTGGAAACAGCGCGACGTCCTGCTGGGCAAGGGAAATGCCGGTATCATTCAGCAGATGGTTGAACATGTGGAACTCGCCCGGCCGCGGCGCGCCCGCCTGCCAGTACACCGCCCACCCGGTGGACCCGGACTGTTCACGCTCGTAACCCAGTAGCGTCGCGCCATTTCCCAGTTGGTGTGATTCAGCTACCCTGATCGCAAGCGGCTCGCGTGTGTCCCGTGGCGGCAAGAAGTACACCGTCAGACTGCCCTCGCCGCTCCGCAGCGCAACATCCGCGCGCGACAGCGCCCACTTCGCATACTGGCTTGCAGCGTGCGTCGCGTCAGGTGCAACCAGCACCGACGTGGGCCCTAAAGGCCGGACTGCCGACATCCGTCCGTCCACGAAGCGATGCGGCCACTCGCGCAACAGCGTCTCGGCCACCGCTGGAAATTCGGCCACGTTCGGGTCATCGCCGGGGCCAACGACAAGTACTTCCCATGCAGCGCCAGACTCAAGCGGCTCAATGGCCTGGTCGAACGCTTCTAGTTGCAGGTGAAGGGGCGTGCCAAATCCACCGGGCGTGGCGTGTGTGTCGACAAATTGCATCAAGTCGCTCACGGCCCAAGCTTGAAGCCCGGCTATAATGACCAATGCACCCCAAACCGCCGCCCGCCGCCCGGGAGACTGCAACTGACCAAGGAGAACGCCAACCGCGCTTCCCGCGGCGATGTACTGCGCCGGATAAATGACGATGAAGTAGTGGGGGAATACAGCCGTGACGCCGACCGAGAAAACAGCAATTGGGGCAATGACCCACAGCACGATACCGGCGGCAGCGACCCCTCGGCCAGCGACTACCCCTTCCACGCCCGAGTTGAGCCGCGCCGTTCGCGTCCGCACGAACGCGCGTCGCGCGAGGAGCAGGATGCCGGCGAGGCTCGTCGCGCCCACGAAAACACGCACCAGCACCAGCCGTGGCGCGCCCGCGAGATATTCGCGGAACGCTGCGCTGCCGGTCAGAGAATGTAAATTGCTGCCGGTTGTGAGCTGCCACGCGAATCGTGCAGCGTCCACCACCTGCCCGCTGCTGAACGCGCCGATTGATCCGGCAATCAGCGCCAAGCCTCCTGAACTCTTCAAGAGCGCCACCGCGTACGGGATCATGGTGGTGAGCGCAAGCGCGGCGCCCACGAGCAGCGCGCGCACGGAAATGCGGCGCCAGAATACAACACCGCTGGCCAGCGTAACCGGCACAAGTGCGAAAGCGGAAAAATGGATCTGCATGGCGACTGCCAACAACACAATATGCGCTGCCAGCGCGCGGCGCTTGTTCTCCGCGAATGCCAGCAGTCCGGTTGCAGCCCATCCAACGACAAACAGCGGCAGCAGGTCTTGCGCCCAGACCTTGCGCGAGTAGATCACCGCCCAGGGGGCGGTTGCATACAGCAGCGCAGCCGCAAGGCCGGCCTCCCGGCCCCAATACCGGCGGGTCAGCCACCAGCATCCAACTACCGAAAGCATGTTCAACAGGCCGGTGAAGATCGTTGCCGCGTATGGGTGTTTCCAGAACAAGACCGGAAGCGCATACAGCCACGCGCTCATCGGGAAGTTCGGGATGCCGACGGAGGACGTGATGCCCCGCAACGGAAAGCTCACACCCGCAGCTGCATCGAGGCTAATCGCGAGCAAGCGCGCCTCATCGGCTTTGAACTCGCTGATGCCGGGCCAACCCATCCGCAACGTGCCGGCGATCAGCATGATCCCGAGTAAAGCCACCAGCTCTCGTCGCCGTAAGTGTGTGGGCATCATGCGCCGCGTTGGCCTAGAGTGTCTATGCGCAATTTACGCAATCTGACCCACACACCTGCCACTAGCAACGCGCCCACCGTCGACATCGCCGCAGCCAGTCCGAATTTCCAACTGGACGGCTTGAATTCCACGACCACTTCGTGTGCGCCGGCCGGCATCACTAAAGCGCGCAGCGCATAATCGGCGCGCAAGACGTCTGCCGACTCGCCGTCTATTGTCGCGCGCCAGCCCGGATACCAGACTTCCGACATGACCAGCACTGCCGGCGTCGTTGCCTCGACTGCGATGCGTTGCCGGTGTGGTTTGTATTCCAAATAGAAAAGATTTTGCGGCCTCAATGCGTCGCTGCTCTGGGCAAGTACGCTTGCGCCAGATTCCAACACAACTTGGGTGAGCGGATCAAAAGATGGCGCATGGACAGCCTCGAACGCCGCCTCCGCACCGGACACGTAGATCACATCCGAAACCAGGCGGATGCGCGGCTGCCCGTTTGTGTTCAGGTATACATCAACATCCGGGTCTTCATTATGCACCGGTACAAACGACGCGTCCGCGGCCGGCTTTCCTTTGTCGGCGATGAGGAACTGTACGTTGAGAAGATTGTACAGGGGCGATCCCCGGTACCCGACCGACCAGTAGTAGGCATCATAGCGCGCCAATGCAAGGGGATTTGAAATGCCGGCGACGGACTCCAGTTGGTGCACAGCGGGTGCGTCCGGTTGCCAGGCCGTCGCAGCCACGTCGATGCGAAACGGACCGGGCTGCGCCCGCAGGTAGTCCACAGCCGGGCCGGAGCGGTAACCCGCGTCCGGGTCTCTGCGATCGACCTCCACCCAGGCGCCCAGGGCAATCAGCTCGATTGCCGCCAGCGCCGCGAGCCAGCGCCAGCGTTCAAACACGCACAGGAGCGTCGTCGCGATAAGTGTAAAAAGCGCTACAGCGAGCGCCGGCGCCAGCGTCGCCGGTGCAGCGCCGGATAGGTTACGTGCGACTATCCACGCAGCCGGTGTAGCGCCAAGCACGCTGACCGCCAGCGCCCCACTCCAAGCCAGGAGCCGCCGGCGGGTTATACGCCCAGCGCGCAAATTGGCGACGCCATATCCGGCGAGCAGCGAAACCCCAAAATCCATCAGCAATACGAAGCGGGCCGGCACCCGGAGCTGGCCGAACCCCGGCACGAACTGATACAACCACGCGTGGAATGGCGCATGACTGCCCAGAGCGATTGCAAGTCCTGTCAGGGCAACCGCGACGTACCCATACGGGCGGCGTTGTCGCGCAAAGGCCAAGCCCGCCAAGAACACCGTGACAAGACCCGCGTATCCCATTTCCACCCGATCCCACGCGGGCCAGAACGCCCGCGCCCCGCGCCCAAACAAGAGCGGCGTCGCCACTTCGATCAACCCGATTGGCGGGAGACTGTAGCGGGAGGCCTCCTGATACGGGAGCGTTGCGCGCGCCGTGTGCGTCGTCATCTCGATTGCCGGCAGTACCGCCGGCGCGCTGATTCCGATGGCAATTGCCAGCGCCAGCGCCCCAAGCGCCAGTAACCGACTCGAGCGCCGTTGGAGCAGCTCCCACGCGAAAACGATGGCCGCGCCCAGCGCAATGACGAGCGACATCTGGGCGTGGCCTGCTAGAACGGAAACCCCGCCGGCCGCGCCGAGCGCGCCGGCCCACCGGGCTTTCCCAGTAGCCGCGAGACGCCGCACCGCCACGATGAGCCACGGCAGCCACGCCGACACGGCGACGATGTTGAGGTTGCCGACATGTGTGACAAAAACCGACGAGAACATGAACGCCAATGCAGCAATAGTGGCAGACGCCCGTGCGCCGGCGAACTCCAGCGCCCCGAGCGCATACATGCCCGCACCTGCCAGCAACACGTGTGCAAACACCAGCCACTCAATCGCGCCATAGGACACATCCGGCAGCAGCGCCAGCGCCAGATTGGGGGGATACAGTAGGCCCGATTGATTGTCCGCCAGGAAGGGCGCGCCGCTGTAAAGATACGGATTCCAGAGTGGGATTTCGCCGCTGCGCAAAGAAGCGGCGGCGTAGCGGTAAGTCGGCCAGATGAACGACTCGAGGTCGCCGCCGCCCTGCGGAATCGTCCAACGCTCGCCCGAGGCCTGGAAAGCCCCCAACGGAACCGGCCACAAAAACACCAGGGTGGCCAGGAAGAGCAGCGCGAACGGTGGGAAGTGGGGCCGAAACCGACCCAATCTGAACGGGACCTGCGCGATGGAGGATGTGGCTATGCGAGCAGCTCGCGATGGCCGGCTTCTGCAACCGGGGAATTGGTCAGCACTGCAACGGCATGCGGGAGAACCGGCGCGAGGATTTGCAGCGACTCCCGGACTGCCTTCGGATTGCCGGGCAAGTTCACGATCAGCGTTTGCCCGCGAATGCCGGCGACTGCCCGCGAGAGCATGGCATGCGGCGTGATCTTGAGACTGGCCGCCCGAACGGCTTCCATCAATCCCGGGGCCTCGCGCTCGATCACATCGCGTGTGGCTTCCGGAGTGACATCGCGGGGCGCGAAACCGGTGCCGCCGGTCGTGAGCAGTAGCTGCGGCCGAACGTCGTCAACCCATTCGCGCAGCTGCTGTGCAATTGCCACGCGATCATCGGCGACGACGCCCACGGTCTCGCAATCCCAATTCAAATGGCGTTTGAGGGTTTCTCGGACAGCTGGTCCACCGGCATCCTCGCGCACGCCCGAGGCGCTGCGGTCGCTGACGGTCAACACGGCCACGTGCACCTGCATCAGTCTTCGTTCCCGACCACGTCTTTCCACGGCCCGTGGATGCCGTCTTCGTTGACGCCGTAGTAAATGCGAATGCCGTCCGGCCCGCGCTGGGCGAGGTCATAGCGACGATAGCCGGGTTTGCCGTGCGTGCGCACCAGCGCCAGATCGCCCTGCCAGCGCACATGCGCCGCCTTGAGATCTGGGTCAACCTCGTGTTTCTCGATGGCGTAGTGCCACAAGCGACGCGCCGATGTACGCGTAACATTCTTGACCTGGTTTCCATTCCGTAGATCGCGCACCGTGTGATAGCGTGTGCCGTCGCGGTCTTCCGTGGCCACTATTTCGACGCCGGTGCGGGGCGGCCCCACTTCGCGGTCTTTGCGCGATCCATTTTCGGCCTCAACGCGCGCCACGACCGACTCCGGCTCGGCCGGCGACACGATGTCGGTGGAGCGCTTTCCGAGCACGAGCTGCACAATCTCGTCGCGCACCGCCAACGAAGTGTCGGATTCCGTCCGGACGTAAACCTGGTTGTCGTCGATGGCATAGGGCGGGTCGTCGCCGCGCGGAACGGTAATACGCAATATCTTTTTACCCTGGGACGTAAGCGCATCCACACTTACGGGCAGCGCCGGCGTGATGCGCCGCGCGACCTCTGCTTCCAGTTCGCTGACAACGCGCGCAGGATTGGCGACGCCGACGGGTCGTTCGCGCGGATTCTCCGACACGCCAACATAGACCGTGCCGCCGTTGGTGTTAGCCAGCGCGCACACATCGGCGATGATGGCGTGCCGATGGCCGCCCCGGGTCGCAATACGGTCATGGAAACTC